>CAXREW010000329.1:0-5754 GCA_964229455.1 Flavobacteriaceae bacterium
ACACGACGCTCTTCCGATCTGGGATTTCAAATTTCATTGGATGGGTCGCACTCAGTATTCAGAGTTGGTGCGCTCCCGGCTCGACGCTGAGTAAAGCACCTTGAGGGCCGAGGCCTTTCGAAGCTCCTGCTTGACGTCGGTCACGATGCCCATCTTGGTGTCTTTGTCCACCTTGAGGCTTACCCACATCTTGCTCTGCTCCGCTTCCGCCAGCGTCAGGCGCTCGGTGCTGACCCAGTCTTTGATGAGATCCGGCGATGAGAACGCATCGTTGAGCTGCATGATGGGCTCCGTTCCGTAGCGGCGGTCCATGGGGACACCGATGTTGACGTAGCGAATCAAGTGCTTCTTCTCGATCTTGTACAATTCCGAAGCTTCCGGGCGGATCAACCGCACCTTCTCTTCTTCCGTACGTAAGACCGTTGCTACCATGAAGAAGAACAACAGCATGAATACAATGTCGGGGAGGGAGGCCGTGGAAATGGCCGCCATGCCGCGCTTATTGCCTTTCTTGAACTTTCCCATATCAGTAGTAGGTTGATCCTTCGCGCGGTTCAGCCTCAGAAATACGCTGAGGGTACACCGAACGAACGGCAATGATTTTGTCCAACAACGACTTGTCCTCTGAGTTGCGGTCGTACAAGTCCTCCAACTCTTTGTAGGTGCGTCCAAACTTGGCAATGGCCAACTCGTCGCGCAACTCGTTTACCGCCGACTGCAATTCGTTCTGCACTTGCAGGTACGTATCGTAGGTGGTGGCGTTATCGTTCTGCATGGAAATCAACGCCGACGGTGGTAGTTCCTTGTAGTCACCGCCCAACAACTCAATGGTCGTCAGCTTTTCTTTCCAGTTGTCGAGGACCTTGGTGTAGTTCTTCCTGCGGTTTTCGTCTTCCGCTGCGGCTACAAAGGCTTCGTATTCCGCGATGCTCTGTTTGACATCGGCCTTTCGAACCCACAAACGCTCCGGGAAGGAGGCGTTGGTTTTGCCGTTGGCGCCGGTAATCATCTCGACCTCCCGGTTCTTGCCAACCGTCTCACGGCCCACCGGGTGGGAAATGATGCCGTCGCCGGTCGCGATCAAGAAGTTCTTCGCTTTGTCCTTGAGGTCCAAAATGTCGGCCGGTTCGCCTTCGACCAGCAACGCATCCAAGAAGTTTACCTTCACGTTGAATACGTTCTGCTCTTTTGCTTGAGGAACATCAATGTCCGGCGGAACCGGAGGCGGCAATTGGCGCTTGATGCCTTCATCCGAATCAATGGTGGTCGTAACCAACCAAAAGATCAGGAGGAGGAAGGCGATGTCCGCCATCGAGCCCGCATTGATTTCCTGTAATTCTCGGCGTGCCATGCTCTTACTTCAGTGCGCTGCGGATTTCAGCAACGACAATGGTTAGAATGGACAAGCCGCCGAGTAAGTAGACGAAGTACAAGCCGCCACCTGCGAACAAGCTTTCACCGGTGGAAACTTTGATGCCACTGGCTTCATAGGCTCGCAGAACAGTGTCGTCTGCAAACACATAGAAGCTCAGCAACCCGATGACTACAAAGCCCGCAAAACCGACGAGGGTACCCGTCACGCTTTTGGGGTCGTTGGCCAACTTCAGGGCCAAGAAGCCCAAGCCGAACAACACGGCCGCAGCAGCACACGCGATGCCCACGAAGTAAATGATGTAAAACAAACCGTCGAGGAGGGCGCCGTAACGCTCTTGGCCTTCGACAAAGGTCTCATCGGCCCCGCTGCGGGACGTGATCATGTAGCTCAGCAACACGCCGGCTACGATGACCCCGATGCGCAGCACCGACAATCCTAAGCGTAATCCTTTATCACCCATGAGTTCTGTGAGTTTAAAGGATTACTTACCCTGCAACTTGCGCTTGTACAACAAGTCAACGAGGTCCATGGAAGCTTCTTCCATGTCCAGTACGATGCTGTCAATCTTGGACAAGATGTAGTTGTAGAAAATCTGGAGAATGATCGCTACGATCAAACCGGATACGGTTGTAATCAAGGCGACCTTAATACCGCCTGCAACGATGGATGCGTTAATGGTGTTCGCCTCAGCGATCTTATCGAAGGCCGAGATCATACCGATTACCGTACCCATGAAACCCAACATGGGAGCCAAGGCGATGAACAAGCTGATCCAGCTCAAGCCGCGCTCCAACTTGGACATCTCCACGCTGCCGTAGTCCTCAATGGCCTTCGCTACTTCTTCGTAGCTGCCCGCTGAGCGGTCCAAGCCCTGGTAGAAGATGGTCGCCACTGGGCCTCGGGTGTTGCGGCAAACTTCTTTGGCAGCCTCTTCGCCGCCTTTGCCCAACGCCTCTTCGATGCCTTCAACCAACTGCGCGGAATTGGTGGTCGCCATGTTCAAGTAGATGATGCGCTCGATAGCCAAGGCCAAACCGAGGATCAAACAAATCAACACAAACGCCATGAACGTTGCACCGCCCTCGATGAAGTACTTCTTCACGGTTTGGTGGAAGCTCAAGACTTCGCGGGTCTCTTCAAGGGCTTCTTCAGTGGCAACGGCTGGAGCCACAGCGGCTGAATCAACAGCGGCCGAGTCAACTGCAGTTGAATCTGCAACAGCCAAGAGGGTAGAATCTGTGGCTGCAGAGTCTGCGACCACTTCCATCTCAGCGTCCTGTGCGAAAACCGCTTCCGGCGCTTGAGCCATCATCAACCCTGCCAAAGCAAGGAGGGTAAACAACTTCTTCATGTAAATCAGGTTGGTGTTTAATGTCGTGATTTGATGCCTACAGGCTACACTTTAGGCCATGCAGGGGTGCAAATGTAATTCGTTGCCTTGCAAGGTGCAAGGAATGAAGTTGAAATCGAAATGAACACCGAATGAACAGCATCTGGCATCGCTCGCTGTAGCTTTGCACCATGGCTTTCATCGACACCCACACCCACCTCTACCAGCCCGCGTTTGACAGCGACCGCGACGAAGCCATGGCGCGGTGCGCCGAGGCAGGCGTGAACACCCTGTTGCTGCCCAACATCGATTGCGAATCGATTCCTCGGGTCCATTCGATGATGGACCAATGGCCGGACCGGTGCTTTGGCATGATGGGACTCCACCCCTGCCACGTCAAGGCCGACTCGATGGAACAGGAATTGAGCACCATTGAAGATGCGTTGCGCAATTCCTGCCGCCGCTATGTGGCTGTCGGCGAAATCGGGTTCGACTTGTACTGGGACAAAACGACCCTCGCCATCCAGCATGAGGCGTTTGAACGGCAGGTGTCCTGGGCCAAAGAACTCGGCTTGCCCATCGTTATCCACGTACGCGAGGCGTTTGATGCGCTCTTCGAAGCGATGGACCGGCTGAATGATGACCGGCTCAGCGGCGTCGTGCACTGCTTCACGGGTGATTTGGAACAAGCCCAGCGCGTGCTGGCGTACGGCGATTTCTACCTCGGCATTGGAGGTGTAGCCACCTACAAGAACGGCGGCCTCGACGCGGTCCTCCCGCACATCGACCGCGACCGGGTGATCCTCGAAACCGACAGCCCCTACCTCGCTCCCGTTCCATACCGCGGCAAGCGCAACGAATCGGCCTATACTGCAGTGGTTGCCCAGCGCGTGGCGGATTTGTGGGAATGCCCTGTCGCCGATGTGGCGAACGCCACCACGGCGAACGCCCAGCGGCTGTTTGCGTTGTAATTTCAGCCCATGGACCGGACCATCCTCATCATCTACACAGGCGGCACCATCGGCAGCGTGCAAACGGCGGCCGGTGGATTGGCACCGCTGGATTTTTCGGAAATCCACGGGCACGTGCCTGAATTGGTCCAAGACCACCTGACCATCGAGGCGGTCTCCTTCGAACCTCCGATCGACTCCTCCGACATGGGCGTGGCGCACTGGGTGGAATTGGCGCGCATGATCCACGCGAGGTACGATGAATTCGATGGATTTGTGATCCTGCACGGAACGGATACACTCGCCTACACCGCGTCGGCGCTAAGCTTCATGTTGGAAGGTCTGCACAAGCCGGTCATCCTCACGGGCAGTCAGTTGCCCATTGGCTTGCCACGAACGGACGGTCGGGAAAACCTGTTGAGCGCCGTCGAAATCGCCAGCGCGCAACGGCTCGACGCGCCCATCGTGCAAGAGGTTGCTGTGTATTTCGGTTCGTCCTTGTACCGGGGCAACCGCACCCACAAGGCCAGTGCGGAATCCATGCAGGCCATCATTAGTCCTAACCTGCCGCCGTTGGCCGAAGCGGGTGTGGATATTCAGTTCAACGATGGCATCTTATTCCGCGATCCCCTCATGCGGCTCAATGTCCACGAGACGATGGAATCGCGCATCGCTTGGTTGCCGCTGTTTCCTGGACAGTCCACCGAAATTTTGAAACGCATCCTCAATTGGGACGACCTCAGGGGCTTGGTGCTTTCCACCTACGGTTCAGGCAATGCGCCCACCAACACCGAACTGAAGACCTCGCTGACGGAAGCCAACAACCGTGGAGTGAGCCTAGTCAATGTGTCCCAATGCAGCCACGGAGCGGTTCATCCCGAGCGATACGCGACTGCTCACATGCTCCGGGACTGTGGCGTCATCCCGGGCGGGGACATGACCACCGAGGCGGCCCTCACCAAGCTCATGCATTGCCTCGGTCAAGGCCTTTTAGGCGACGATCTGCGCAACGCCATGCGAAGCAACCTGCGCGGCGAAATCACCAAGTATAGCCCCGTTTCACCGGTGCGCTAAACGGGCTTCGGGAATTTTGGAATCGGACTGAGAAATTCGGTACTTTTGCACCCCTTCCGCGTTGCGGTTGGAACGGAGAGGTGGCCGAGCGGCTTAAGGCGCACGCCTGGAAAGCGTGTTGGGGGCAACCCCTCCAGGGTTCGAATCCCTGTCTCTCCGCGAACGACAGAAAAGCCGGTGCATCAGCACCGGTTTTTTGGTGTCTGGCGGCGAAGGAAGCTCACGGGAACTTCGGGAACTTCGAAAAGTCCCGCGGCCGCTTTTCCAAGAACGCGTCACGCCCCTCCTTCGCTTCGTCAGTGCCATACGCCAGACGTGTCGCTTCACCCGCGTAGACCTGCTGTCCGACTAGGCCGTCGTCAATGAGGTTGAATCCAAACTTGAGCATCTTGATGGCCGTGGGACTTTTGGACATGATTTCGCGGGCCCAGTCGTACGCCACACGTTCTAATCGGTCGTGGGGAACCACACGGTTCACCATGCCCATTTCGTAGGCCTCCTGCGCAGAATATTCAGCGCCGAGGAAGAAGATTTCGCGGGCGCGCTTCTGTCCCACTTGGCGCGCGAGGTAAGCCGATCCGAATCCACCATCAAAGCTCGCCACGTCTGCGTCGGTCTGCTTGAAGCGGGCGTGTTCCTTGCTCGCCAGGGTCAAGTCGCAGACCACGTGCAGGCTGTGTCCCCCTCCGACGGCCCAGCCGTTCACGGCGGCGATGACTACCTTGTTCATGAAGCGGATTTGGCGCTGTACGTCGAGGATGTTGAAGCGATTGATGCCGTTTTCGCCTTTGTAGCCGGTTGTGGACCGCACGTTTTGGTCGCCGCCGCTGCAAAATGCCCAGCCGCCGTCTTTGGCCGATGGGCCTTCACCGGTGATGATGACGGCGCCGATTTCTTGGCTTTCATGGCATAGGATGAGGGCTTCCCAGAGCTCGTCCACGGTCTTTGGCGTGAAGGCATTGCGCACCTCCGGCCGGTTGAAAGCAATGCGCGCGACGCCATTGCACACCGCGAAAGTGATTTCC
>CAXREW010000330.1:0-3012 GCA_964229455.1 Flavobacteriaceae bacterium
GTCCAGTCGCTTTGAATTGCGCCTCGCTGGCATCCAGCAAGCCATCGATCCAAGGGAGCAACTTCCGCGCGCAGTGGTCGGTGTGCAAAATCACCGGAACACCGTAGGCCTTGGCCATTGTGTGCACGTGGTACGCTCCGGCGATGGAGCCGAGCACCGCATTTTCTTGGTTGTCCAACTTCAAGCCCTTGCCTGCATTGAACGCGGCACCGCCATTGGAGAATTGGATGATGACCGGAGAATTCAGGTCGCGCGCTGTCTCCAACACAGCGTTGATGGAATTCGTTCCAATGACATTGACAGCAGGAAGCGCGTAGCCGTTGGCTTGTGCGTCTTCGAACACTTCGCGCACCTCTTTACCCCACAGTACGCCCGGGCGAAATTTTTGACTCATGGTTAGCAATTTGGGGCACAAAACTAAGCCCCGCTAACGACATAGCGCGCCGAAATGCGAGCGAATCTTATTGGCTTAATTCTTGAGTGGTCGCCTGCAGATTCTGGAGGGAATGGCGCGCCCATTTTGCCGCCTCTGAATCCGGATGGACTTCGATGACCTGCTGGTAGGTTTTCTTGGCCTGCTCTCGGTCGTTCAATTCCACTTCTGCAATGAATCCCACGAGGAAAGCACACACGGATCGCTTGTCATAATTGGCATAGTTGTCGTGAATGTCACGCAACTGAGTCATGGCCTCCTGGAACTTTCCAGCAGAGCGCAACAAATCCGCTCGCCGAAACAAAGCCTCTGGCGTGAATTCATGGTCGTGGCATGTGTTTGCGAATTGCGCGTACGCCTGCATCATTTTCGCCCGCAACTCCACATTGACATCTTCCCCACCAGCCAACAGGGACTGTTCCATTGCTTCAACCTCTGACAGCAACTGGGCACAGCTGCCTTCTTGTGAGGAATCGCATCCCACTTGCAACAAAGCCACGCAGGCCAAGACAAACATTCCTGCCCTCATCGCTTGCGCTTGGGAAGTTTCATGCGGTAATCTGCTGGCACCTTGCCCAAACCAATGTCCCGCAATTTGCCGTGGAGCAATCGCCGCTTAATGGGCGTCAAGTGATCCGTAATCAATACCCCATCGAGGTGATCGTTTTCGTGCTGCACGATGCGAGCCGCCAAGCCTGTCAACCGCTCTTCCACCAACTCCCATTTTTCATTGTAGTATTCCACCGAAATAGAGTTGGGACGCTCAACGCCCTCTCGAATGCCAGGAATCGACAAGCACCCTTCATCCATTTCCCCGGTGTCCTCCGACTCATCAAACAGCACCGGATTGATCATCACTCGCTTGAAGTCTTTGCAACCCGGGTCGCCTTTATCGCCCTCGGCAAAGGGAGAACCGTCGCAGACGAACAGACGAATGGATAGGCCGACTTGTGGAGCGGCCAGTCCCACCCCGTCAGCCTCGTACATGGTTTCCCACATATGCTGCACCAACTCGTCCAATCCGGGATGGCTTTGCTCAATGTCCTCAGCTTCGGCTTTCAAAACCGGATCTCCGTACGCGACAATGGGTAAAATCATGGGGCAAAGTTAGGGCAGTTATTCGGCTAGGAACACCCTACTTTTGCACCATGCAAATGCTGGACACCATCCCAGAAGCCATCGAAGCGGTCCGCAACGGCGAGGTCATCATCGTCGTGGATGATGAGGACCGAGAAAACGAAGGCGATTTCCTCGTGGCTGCTCGACATGCCACGCCAGAGGTCGTCAACTTCATGGCCACTCACGGGCGTGGGTTGATTTGCGCGCCTTTGGTTGAAGAACGGTGCGACGAGCTCGATTTACCATTGATGGTGCAATCCAACAATGCCGCATACGAAACGCCCTTCACCGTGAGCGTCGACCTGATTGGCCACGGATGCACGACGGGCATCTCAGCGCAAGACCGCTCCAAAACCATCCAAGCGCTCATCAATTCTAATACCCAGCCTGAGGAGCTGGGCAAGCCCGGACATATTTTCCCGCTGCGGGCACGCAAAGGAGGTGTTCTGCGCCGGGCTGGCCACACTGAAGCGGCCATCGATTTCGCCCGCCTCGCCGGATTTGAGCCTGCGGGAGTCATCGTGGAAATCATGAACGAAGACGGCACCATGGCCCGCCTTCCAGAATGCCGCGAACTGGCGGACAAATTCAATTTGAAGCTCGTTTCCATCGCCGATTTGATTGAGCATCGCCTGCAAAACGAGACCTTGATTGAGCGCGTGAAGGAGATGGAAATTCAGACGGCGTTTGGTCCATTCACCGCGGTCGTATTCAGGCAGTCCTCCAATGAGGTCTAACACGTGGCTTTGGTGAAAGGAACATGGGAGGAAAACGATGAAGTCCCGGTCCGTGTGCACAGCTCCAGTATGCTCGGAGATGTTTTCCAAATTACCGACTTCGGCAAAGGCCCCATGCTCCATGCGGCCATGAAGAAAATGGACGAAATCGGATGCGGCGTATTGGTGTACTTGAACAAGCTGCGCCAGGGAGGGGGCATCCTCGATGTATTGACCGCTGCCGAGCGCATCCAACAGTCCGACCAGAAAGCACCTGCGCGCATGGACACGAAAGACTATGGCATTGGTGCCCAGATCGTCCGGCAACTCGGCGTGCGCAATTGCCACGTATTGACCAACACCGAGCGCACCCTCGGCCCCATCGGTTACGGCCTCACGATCACCAAAACATCGGGCTTGGAGCTACCGGCATAGGCAGCGCCTCGAGTTTGAAGCAACAAAAAAGGGACCGCACGCGGTCCCTTTTTCATATGGTGAGCATCAATGCGCTTATCCTTCTTCCTTGTCGGCGCCCTTCTTGTCGAATTTGCCGTACTTCTGGCGGAACTTGTCAATACGACCCGCCGTATCCACGAATTGCGCTTTACCGGTGTAGAACGGGTGCGATTTGTGGCTGACTTCCACCTTAACCAATGGGTATTCGTTTCCGTCTTCCCACTTGATGGTTTCTTTGGTTGCGGCAGCCGAACGGCTCAAGAACGCGTAGTCGTTTGACATGTCTTT
>CAXREW010000331.1:0-6010 GCA_964229455.1 Flavobacteriaceae bacterium
AGCTGTGCCGTGTTCCACCGGGCGTGAGGTACTGAACATAGGGATCAACCGTCCCGATCAGCTGGTTGGTTCGAGTGGCGGCCCCGCCAAACGCGCCGTAAATCGAGTCAGGGGCGACTTGCCAAATCAACGTGTTCAGGGACTCCCCGGTTTGCCAATTGGTGTTGATGCCGTAGACCAAGCCCTCCACCTTGGTTTCACGCTTGCGCAGGTTGGCGTTGATCCGCGCGCGATGTTCGGCTCCGTACCGATCGACCGTGCGGTCCAGCAGGTCGACACCAATCAAGGAAGGTGAAAAGTGGTAATCCCGCGCGTTCATTTGCGCATTTTCTTCTGGCGCGAGATACCCGTCGTCACGAAGGATGTTGCCACCGATGACGATGTCCCACGTACCGAGTTGCTGGCTATGCAGGAAACGCAGGTTGGATTGCTGGGGACGAACGTTCCAAGTTTTGGCGTGTTCGGAGCGCGGGTCAGAATAAAAGCCTACTTGTCGTGTAATACGTGTCAAGGGTCGAGCATCGGGAAATCGCGTGCGCACGTTGATCACCCCACTTAAAGCAGCGCTGCCGTACAAAACACTCGATGCCCCCTTGATGATCTCAATTTGTTCCAAGTTTTCAAGCGGGAGAAATCCCCAGGTCGGCCGGCCGGCGTCGCCGCTCAAGACCGGCAAGTCGTCGATCATGATCATGACCCGTGAGCCCGCGCCATAGCTGAAACCGCTTCCGCTGCGGATTTGCGGTTCGCCGTTGACGAAAGTCACGCCCGGGTTCATTTCCAGGGCGGTTTCCAAGGTGGTCGTCCCCCTGCTCTCCACGATGCGGGGCGGCAGGACGTCCACCGAAACGGTCACTTCGGCCGCGGACTGCTCGAAGCGTCCCGCCGATACCACAACGAGGTCCAGCACTTCCGATGTTTCTGCCAATTGCCAATCCCATGCGTAAGCCTTGCCTGCTTCGAGGCTGGCGACCGTGCGTTCCGCGGTTTCCATTCCGATGTAGCTGCAGTTGAGGGTGGCACTCTGCCCCGCCCAAGCGCTTAAGTCGAGGGTGTAGGTGCCGTCTGGGAGGCTCACGTTTCCGAGCAAGTCACCGGCCTTGTTTTTGGCGGTGATGAAGGCGCCAGGCAGCCCCATTCCGGACGCATCTGCCACCTTTCCTGAAAACGTCTGCGCAGAGCCGCTGAAGGCCATAACCAAGCCAAAAAGCAGCCACAAATGTCGTTGCATCATACCTGCAAGATGCAACATTTGGGCGAATGTGAGTTGATGCCCATCGGTAGGCAAATCCTTTGTCAACGGACCGGATTCCAACAAAACTTGCCGCGTGGACCGATTGGAAGCGTGGTGGACATTGGCCGGTGTGCCGGGATGGGGCGTGCAACGAGCGAAGCAAGTGGTGAGCCAAGCGGGGTCGTTGGAGCGGGCCGTGGAATGGGCGTTGCGCACGGTGCCAAATGCGCAGGGCTGGCTAGATGAGCGGTTGCGGTTGTTGCACCAGGAACGCGAGCGGGGCAGTTGGGCCATGGCATGGGACGCCGCCGATTATCCGCCGAGGTGGCGGGAGTTGCCCGATCCACCGCTGGTCGTATTTGGTCGCGGCACGCCTTTCCAAGCCGAGGCATCGGTGTGCCACGTGGCCATCGTCGGAACGCGGAAATGCACCGCAGAGGCCCGCGCCATCGGCTTTGAGCTAGGCAAAGCCATCGCACAAAGAGGGGCCACGGTTGTGAGTGGATTGGCGCGCGGAGTGGATGCAGCGGCGCACCGTGGAGCCTGCTACGTTGGCAGCAGAACAGTGGGCATTCTTGGTGGTGGGGTTGCTCCGGTTCAACCCCGATCGAGCCGTTCCATTGCCGAACGCATGGTGGAGCTTGGGGGCGCCATCCTTTCGGAACGCCCTTCCAGTGAAGCTGTGCAGCGCTGGCATTTTGCAGCGCGCAATCGGCTTGTCGTTGGCCTGTGCGATGCAGTGGTCATGGTTCAAAGTCCGGCGAAAGGCGGGGCATTGATCTCGGCGCAGCTCGCCTTGGACTTGGGCGTGACGTGTTGGGTGTACCAGCCAGAGGACGACTTGAGCACCGTGACGTGGGCAGGCAATCGTCAGTTATTGAAGGAGTTTCCGACAATGGGCTGGCAAGCGGTGGAAGAATTGGCGGATGCCATTTCGGGGGACAAACGCATCGAGCGGCATTGCGTTGCAGAACGGGAAGTGCCAGCGGCCTTTCGTCCTACGTGGCGTCACCTGATGGAATCCCGTGGCGCGCAATTGGATGCGCTGGCGCTGCGCTCTGGAATGGATGGCGACGAGATGCGCAGACAACTGCACGCCATGGAAATGGGGGGGTGGGTGCGGCGAATGCCCGGGGGCTGATTCGTGCCATTGAAAATCTAGGAGGCCTCGGGAGGAACGCTTTCCACGTGCTCCTGCTCGTCAGAAGTGCTTTCTACTTCGTCCTCTCCTTGAACCATATCGGGCACCAACGTGACGCCGCGCAAGGTGATGCCATTTTGGACCAAAGCGATGGTCATGATGATGCTCGTCACGAGGATGATCACCAGCAGGATGCCTTGGTCGAATTGGGACTGCTCAAACTGGGAATAGGCCCCTTGGATTTGGAAGAACAAGAGGATGGTGATGAGGCCCCGAGGCGCGATGTACAGCAGCGGGAAAATGCGTTTGCGCTGGAACAGCAGGAGGCTGATGAAGCGCACGCCGAAGAGCACACAACAGATGATGAGCCCTTCGGTGATGATGTGCAAGTCTGTCAAGGACACCAGCGAAACGGTCATCCCGAAGAGGACGAAGAAAAACGTTCGGATGACGAAGGCAGTCTCCAGCGTAAGCAGGTGGTAATCGCGGTGCAATTCGTGCATGCGGTGGTCATCGAGTAGCTTGGCAGGGGAGGGCAGCCAACGAAGGCGCTTCATGTTGTTGGTCCAATTCGGGAAAAAGATGCGGTGGTTGTTGAGCATCAACCCGAAAATCAGAATGAGCACGAGCGGACTCAGGTGAAGTAGCTTCTGGATAGAATAAATGAGCAACAGGACCGCGATGCTCAAAAACAACTTCACGGAGCTGGTGATTTTCTGCAGGACGTAGACCAAGACGTAACTCACAATCACGGCCAGCACGAAGGTCACCACGAGGTTGGTTCCGATGCTTGCGATGACAGAATTGGTGCTTTCGGCGTTGGAGTTTCCGAGAAGAATGTAGAACGCCATGATGCCGAAAATGTCCGAGAAGGTGCTCTCGTACACCATGAATTCGCGGTCATTGGCATCCAAGCCAGCAACACTCGGGATGATGATGGCACTGCTCATGATGGACAAGGGAATCGCATAGACCCACCCCTCGAATGTGGGGATGTCCATGGAAACATTGAGGAACGCCGCGATGGCCGCTGAACTCCCGAGCAACGCCAACAATGCCATGGTAGCGCTCTTGACAATCAACGGCATTTTGTCCCGTGTCAAATCCAGCTCCAGTGCCGCCTCCAACACAATGAAGATTAATCCGATGGTGCCGAGCAATTCCAACACCAAGGATTCGAACGGAATGGAGGTCAAGCCCATGGCATTGAGGCCTTCGCGCAAGGCGATGCCCATGCCAATCAAGACCAAGACGCTCGGGATATTCGTGCGCTTAGCCAGCAAGTTGGCGAAGTAGCTCAAGATGATCACCAGCGAGCCTCCGATGACGAGGCCATATGCGTTGATGTCAGCAACGGTCATGCAGGGAAGGTACGCAGGATCAGCCGAACTGGCCGGTGATCACCCGCCAAATGTCGTTGCCCAAGGCGAGGGCCATGAGGCCCAAAAGCAGCACGATGCCCACCGTTTGCGCCCATTCCAAGAACTTGTCCGGCGCCGGTCGACCAACGACCATTTCATACAGCAAGAACATCACGTGCCCACCGTCTAGCGCTGGGATGGGCAACAGGTTCATGAAGGCCAAAATCAACGAGAAGAAGGCCGTATTGCGCCAGAAGATTTCCCAATTCCAGCCGGCATCGAAAATGCTTCCAAAGGTCACCAAACTGCCCACTTGGCTTGCTCCTGATCGGCTGAACAAAAACCGCATCGAAAGCACGTATTCTTCCAAGGTGGTCCACGCGAGGGCGAACCCACTCACGAGTGCTTCTCTTGGACCATAGGTGCGCTCTTCCAACTGGAATTCCGGCATGGTCATCGGGTCCTTTTGCAAGAAACCCAGTGCGCCACTGCTGTCGGTTCGGCAGGTCAATTGGAGGCGTTCGTAAGCCCCGCGAATCACTCCCACCTCGACATCAGACGCCGGATGCGCCCGGAGGTATTCGAGCACGTCGCCGTGAAAACCGACCGCAGCGCCGTCGAGGGTGACAATCCGGTCACCAGGCAACAGGCCGCCCGCCTCCGCTCCAGAACCGGGACTCACCGTTTCCACCAGTGCCGGCACGCGCAAGCCAAAGGGTCGCCGGATCGAGCTGTCCACCAAAAACTGCCCCAGATCCTCTTCGAACACGAGCTGCACGCGCTCGCCGTTGCGCGTGAGTTCGACCTCGCTCACGGGGTCGAAAAACAGGGACCGCCGGATCTCGGTAAATGAAGCCGGGGTTTCGCCGTTGATGCTGACGACTTGGTCGCCGTCTTCAAACCCCAGGGGCTTCAGGCGTTCGTCCACCTCCAATCCGTAGGGGATGCGTTCTGCGGGCAAGACCGTTTCGCCCCACACCAGCAGCACCATGCTGTAAATAGCAAAGCCGAGGATGAGGTTGACGATGATGCCGCCCAGCATGATGATGAGGCGTTGCCAGGCAGGCTTGGAACGGAATTCCCAAGGTTGTGCAGGCTGTTGCATCTGCTCGGTATCCATCGATTCGTCAATCATCCCTGAGATTTTGACATAGCCTCCGAGTGGCAACCAGCCAATGCCCCATTCGGTCTCTCCGATCTGCTTTTTGAAGAGCGAAAAACCGGGGTTCATGAAGAGGTAAAATTTCTCCACTCGGGTCTTGAACGCACGCGCCGCCCAGTAGTGACCAAATTCGTGAAGCACCACCAAAATGGACAGGCTGAGCAGGAGTTGAGCGGCTTTGATGAGTGCGACCATGGGAAACGTTTAGAGGGGCAAATTTAGGATGCATTTCCACGGCCACCCCGAGGGGAAGTTGCGAATAAAGTTGAATCTGAAAATTTCAGCGCTTTGACTCGCGTTTCGTGTCTTATTCTTGTAGAACGAATGGCCAAGAAAAGCGCGAAATCCTCCAAGAAAAAAGCTCAGCCATCGTTCACACGGCAGAGGGTGTGGACTTGGCTCATCGGCCTGGGCCCGTTGCTGGGCCTCGCCGGATTGACGGTCTTGGCTTCGTTCGGTGAATTACCAGATACCGACACCTTGGCCAACCCCAAAACGGACCTCGCCACACGGGTCTTCACGACCGACGGAAAGCTCATCGGTCGGTACTATTCCGAGAACCGAGCGGACGCCCGGTACGGTGAACTGCCGTCCAACTTGGTCGACGCCCTTATCAGCACTGAGGATGCCCGATTCACCGGCCACAGCGGCATCGACTTCATCGGACTGGCAAGGGCCATTGCGTATATGGGCAAGCGCGGGGGCGGGTCGACCCTCACCCAGCAATTGGCCAAACAGCTCTTCACCGAGCAGTACGACCGCACGAGTACCCTGGAGCGCGCGTTCCTGCAAAAACCAAAGGAGTGGATCATCGCGGCGCGCCTCGAACGGTTTTACACCAAAGACGAAATCGTCGCTCTCTACCTCAACCGTTACGACTTCTTGAACCAAGCGGTCGGTGTGAAGTCCGCCGCCAACATCTACTTCGACAAGGACGTGAGTGAACTGGAACTGCATGAATCCGCCATGTTGGTGGGCATGCTCAAGAACAGTTCGTTGTTCAACCCGTTGCGGCGTCCCGAGCTCGTGCTCAACCGGCGCAACGTGGTGTTTGGTCAGATGCAACGCTACGGCCGCATCAACGAGGCCGAGGCGGATTCGCTGCGGGCCCT
>CAXREW010000332.1:0-5891 GCA_964229455.1 Flavobacteriaceae bacterium
GACGGTAGAGCTAGGACGCTTGCGCCAATCCGAGGAGCCGCGGCATCTGCCCGCCCGGGGGGCTGATGTCTGCGGAACTGTTGAATTGGGCCATGTGGTCCGTCCATTCTCCGTCCTCCGTCAAAAACCGCGTGGCGAAGTGACCGCCCATTTGACGGCCCGCAGACGTAGGTTCATGCTCGATGTCGGTGTCCGCATAGAGCGCAGCGAAGTACTGACGCACATCGAGGAGGCCTTTGGCCATCATCAGCGTCTGATCGCGGTAGTACCCCGAACGCCAGTCGCCATTGCGTACCACTTTGGACAATGCAATTTGCGCCAGCTCCTTTCCATCCCCGAAAATGCCAAATTTGGCCTTTCCTCCCAGCACCTCTTTGCGGCCGAGCATCGAAGCTTCGCGGCTGATGCAAGCAAGACGGTAATCGTTCAACAACAAGGCGCGGAAATCTTCTGCTGTGCCCGCGATGGATGCCATTGAGTCCGTCTCCTTCATGGCGCGAATTTACACAGACTCGGACCAAGTGGATGCGCCTCAGCGCAAAGCCGCGTAAGCCACGGCAATTTCAGTGCCCACGCGGACGTTGTTCTCCACGAGCTGGCGGTTCGCAGCCAGGCTGGCACCCCCCGTGGCTTCATTGATGAAACGCAGCAAGAAGGGCGTGAGCGCTTTGCCTTCGACGCCCTGTTCCGTGGCTGCCCGCAATCCAGATTCAATGGCCGCTTCAATGGACGTTGGATCAGCTGCAGCCGACGAAGGGATGGGGTTGGCCACGAGGAATCCGCCCTGGAGTCCGAGCGTCCATTTGGCGTGCATCGCAGCCGCCACCTCTTCAGGGGTATCGCAGCGGTGGGGCACGCTCAATCCGCTTTCGCGGGTGAAAAAGGCCGGGACTTCATCGGTGCCATAACCGATAACAGGAATGCCCGCTGACTCGAGCACTTCCAAGGTTTTGGGGAGATCGAGGATGGATTTGGCTCCGGCGCTGACGACGGCTACATCCGATGCAGCCATTTCCGCCAAGTCCGCCGACACGTCCCAGGTCGAAGCCACACCTCGGTGCACGCCGCCAATGCCTCCCGTCGCAAAGACGGCAATACCGGCCTTCGCCGATCCAATCAACGTCCCGCTCACCGTGGTCGCTCCGAGCACGCGCTTGGCCAGTGCGAGCGGCAGATCGCGGCGTGAGATTTTCCACACCCCCTCCTCGGTGGCCAATGCGTGCAGCATGTCCGCATCGCACCCGACGTGGATTTGACCGTTGGCGACGGCGACGGTCGCTGGAACGGCACCACCCGATTGCACCAACGACTCGAGGGTTTGGGCCGTTTCGAGGTTGGCCGGGAATGGCATTCCATGCGCCACAATGGTCGACTCCAATGCCACAACAGGCTCTCCGTTGCGAAGGGCTTCCGCTACAGGTGCGTGGATGTGGATGAGCGGGTTGGACATTGCTTTTTGGTTTACCAAACGGTGGCGCTTTCCATCGATTGCCAAATGCGGTCTTTCAACTGTTGCAGGCCTTGCTGCGCCACACTGGAAAAGAAAATGGGATCCAGGTCTTCGATTTCAGCACGCATTGCCTCCTCGAGCTCGTCGTCCAGCATGTCGGCTTTGGACACCGCCAACAGGCGGTTCTTTTTTAATAGGTCGGGGTTGTACTTCTCCAACTCGTTGAGGAGGGTCTCATACTCGGTCCGGATGTCGGTGGCGTCCGCTGGGACCAAAAACAACAAGACCGGATTGCGCTCAATGTGGCGCAAGAACCGCAGACCAAGGCCTTTGCCCTCCGCCGCTCCTTCGATGATACCGGGAATATCCGCCATCACAAACGAGCGGTCATCTCGGTAGGCAATCATGCCAAGGTTGGGCTTCAAGGTGGTGAACGGATAGTTGGCGATTTCCGGCTTGGCCGCGCTCACGACCGAAAGCAAGGTGGACTTTCCAGCGTTCGGGAATCCGACCAATCCCACATCGGCCAGCAACTTGAGTTCGAGAATTTTCCATTCTTCGAGGCCCTCCTCTCCGGGTTGTGCGTACGTCGGCGACTGGCGAACGGAGGACTTGAAATGGTCGTTTCCGAGGCCGCCCTTGCCGCCGGGGGTAATGATGACCTCTTGGCCATCGTCAAGAATTTCTACAAGGACTTCACCGGACTCGGCATCCTTGACAACCGTACCCAGTGGCACATCGATGTACGAGTCCTTTCCGTCTGCACCGTGCTTGTGCTGGCCTCGGCCCGGTTCACCGTGCTCAGCGATGACGTGGCGGGCGTACTTGAGGTGCAGCAGCGTCCAATACTGGGCATTGCCTCGAACGATGACGTGCCCTCCGC
This sequence comes from Flavobacteriaceae bacterium, assembly GCA_964229455.1. GTDB lineage: Bacteria > Bacteroidota > Bacteroidia > Flavobacteriales_D > Sanyastnellaceae > UA16. The sequence continues at coordinate 2,334 of CAXREW010000332.1, forward strand.
GTCCACCGTCACCGCCGTCGGGGCCGCCCTTCGCCGTCATCCGGTTGCGCATGAAATGCGACGAGCCGGGGCCGCCCTTCCCAGAGCGGCAGCAAATCTTGACGTAATCAACGAAGTTCTCGCCCGACATGCGTGGGGTCAGTGGTTCGGAATAGCCGCTTGCAAGCGCTCCGTAATTTCTTCAATGGTGCCGATGCCGTCGACGCCCGTGAACTTTCCTTGGGCAGCGTAGTGGCTGGCCACCGGAGCGGTTTCGGCGTTGTACACGTCGATGCGCTTCTGGATGACCGCTGGGTCAGCATCGTCGGGACGACCACTCGTCTCCGCGCGGGCCAAAAGCCGCGTCTTGAGCTCCTCCTCTGCCACGTCCAAAGCGAGCATGCACGAGACCGGCGTTTGACGTCCGTTCAAAAACACGTCCAATGCTTCGGCTTGGGCGGTTGTTCGGGGGAAGCCATCGAAGATGAATCCTTTGGCTTCCGGGTGTTTGTCCACTTCCGATTCCAGCATGCGGATGGTCACATCGTCTGGCACCAACTGGCCTTGATTCATGTACGATTGCGCGAGCTGGCCCAATTCGGTACCGCCTTTGATATTGGCCCGAAAGATGTCACCGGTGCTCAAGTGCACCAATCCAGAGTGCTCAACCAAGTAGGCGCTTTGGGTGCCTTTACCAGCTCCGGGAGGTCCAAAAAGGATGATGTTCAGCATCTTACTCTCTTTCAATTGTCCGCAAAAATGAGAGTTCAAAGGTAGGGCATTGAAGCACGTCAGACTCGGAATGATGCGTTAACTTCGCGCCTCATTCTGATTTACTTCGAAGACGAACCATGAAATACGACGTCATTGTACTCGGTAGCGGCCCCGGCGGCTACGTCACGGCCATCCGCGCAAGCCAATTGGGACTCAAGACAGCGGTTGTTGAACGGGAAGCCCTTGGCGGAATTTGTTTGAACTGGGGATGCATCCCCACGAAAGCATTGCTGAAGAGCGCCAATGTATTCGAGTACATCGAGCATGCCGAAGACTACGGCATCTCGGTCGCAAAGCCCAAAGCGGACTTCGGCGGCATGGTCAAGCGCAGCCGCGGCGTCGCAGATGGTATGTCCAAAGGCGTGCAGTTTTTGATGAAGAAGAACAAAATCGACGTCATCATGGGCAACGGGAAATTGCTCCCTGGCAAGCAGCTCGAGGTGACAGATGAAGCCGGCAAGAAGCAAACCCTGAGCGCAGACCACATCATCATCGCTACGGGGGCTCGCAGCCGACAGTTGCCTTCCATTCCACAGGACGGCAAAAACATCATCGGCTACCGCGAGGCCATGACCCTGAAGGACCAGCCCAAGCGCATGGTGGTTGTGGGTTCCGGCGCCATCGGCGTGGAATTTGCCTACTTCTACAACGCCATCGGCACCGAAGTGACGGTGGTTGAGTACCAAGACCGAATCGTTCCTGTCGAGGACAGCGATGTGAGCAAGCAACTCGAAAAGAGCTTCAAGAAATCCGGCATCAAGGTCATGACTTCTTCAGAAGTTTTGGGCGTTGAGTCGAAAGGCAAAGAGCAGGTGGTCAAAATCAAGACCAAGAAGGGCGAAGAAACCATTGCTTGTGACGTCGTATTGAGCGCCGCAGGTGTGGTCGCCAACATCGAAAACATCGGCTTGGAAGACGTCGGCATCGTCGTTGATCACGGCAAAGTGGTCGTAGACGATTACTACGCCACCAACATCCCCGGCTACTACGCCATTGGCGATTGCGTACCCGGTCCTGCCTTGGCGCACGTCGCCTCTGCAGAAGGCATCACGTGCGTGGAGAAGATTGCCGGTCACACACCGGAGCCCATCGACTACGGCAACATCCCCGGGTGCACCTACTGCTTCCCCGAGGTGGCGAGTGTGGGCATGACGGAGGCGCAAGCCAAAGAAGCCGGACATGAAATCAAGGTGGGCAAATTCCCGTTCTCAGCTTCGGGCAAGGCGAGCGCCTCTGGCCACAAAGACGGATTTGTCAAGCTCGTGTTTGACGCGAAGTACGGCGAGTTGCTCGGCGGGCACATGATCGGTGCCAACGTCACGGAGATGGTCGCCGAATTGGTCGCTCTGCGCAAGTTGGAAACCACCGGTCACGAGCTCATCAAGACCGTCCACCCACACCCCACGCTGAGCGAGGCAGTCATGGAAGCTGCTGCTGCAGCCTACGACGAGGTCATCCACTTGTAAAGGGGCACGCGCTTCAAGGACGAAGCGTGATGTGCATGCAGTTCTTTTCCGGAATCACGAGGATGCGTCCAGATTTCTGGAACGTTTTCAGCACACGCTGAATGGCCAATGTGGGCGCGGAACAATCGGCCTCATTGTTGGGCCGATCCGTATAGGCGATGTCAAACGACGCGCCATAGCTATGGGTGGACCCGCCGTCGATAGCATTGTAGTTGCGGCGTCCCAACTTCGCTTGTTGCCGTGCCGTTCGCGTCAAGCTCGTCACGCGAAAGGTGGTTCCTTCGCTCTTCGTCCCCTCCAACTGATCGGCAAAAGCATGGCCCATGTCCTCCAACAGCGACTTCACCTCGGGGAGCAACAGCGCGTGGCTGTGCGACAATGGGGCGATGTGGTAACCCCGGCCGTCGGTCACATCGATGAGGTTGCCGCGTGACTTCCCGGCCCGCAATTCTGCTTTGTCCTTGACAAAAAAACTATTGGGCAAATTGCGTGCGGCTTGTTGATGTGCGGTGTAGGGATTCTTGGGCAGCTTCAGCACGCCTTTGTTGCACGAACACGGCAACACTTCCTCCTCCCCTTCAACTTCGGGCTCAGGCTCCGGACGTTCGGATTGTTGCTGGGGAACCGAGGCTGGAGGCTCAATCTGAGTGACGACAGCGGTTTCACCGGGATGCTCCAATTCCGGCTCTGCCTCTGGCTCGTCGGGCGAAATCCAGGCCACAAGGAGAAAGCACAGCAACACCAAGGTGCCCCCGACTCCTGCTATGCGGTCCCAACGGTATCGTACGCGTCCACGTTGCATGCCTTGCAAGATGCACGAGAGAAACCGTTTCATTCAACCCAACAGGGCCTGAAATCCCCACAACGCCATTTTGAAAACATGAACACCCCGGCCACCGAAACGCAACCTTTGGCAGCTGCATTCAGTATAGAATTCAAAACCATTGAACATGCCTGGAATAGGAGCAAAAATTGAACATCCCACACACGGCGAAGGCGTCGTGTTTGGCACCGACGGCGACTTTTGGCGCATCTACTTTCGCGAAGTCGGCGAGAAGTCCATTGGAAAGGACTATGATCAATTAACGGTCATCGAACCGGCCGAAGATTTATCTCAACCGGACGTCAGCGACATCATGACCGCCATGGAACATGTGCTGGACGATTTCACCGACAAACTCCGCGGAGACGAGCGTGTTGAATCCGTTGAGTTGGGCGACCGCTGGGACGGTGGCACCTTGATCCTTCAACCTGTAGATGCGGGTCTCAAGTCAAAATACATGACCATCGACACCTTCTTAAACAAGATTGTCATTACCCTGGATCTCATGCTCGTTTT
>CAXREW010000333.1:0-4079 GCA_964229455.1 Flavobacteriaceae bacterium
GCGCAGGTGCAGCGGATGAATGCACGATCCGGTAAACGCCTCCTGGTGCGATACTGGCATTGACGGGCAGTTCGACCCAAGTTTCAAAGGATCCGGGAGTTGCAGGCTCATTGACGGTGTGGGCCAACGCCTTTGATTCCAAGCTTACATCTGTCAAACCGGGGTTGAAGATTTCGAGGTATTTGTTGTTGGAGCTGCCTTCTGCGTATTCAGAAAAGAACAACGTGCAGCTTTCCAGGGGGGCGCCTGAGCAATCGAGGCCGGCGTCAGGATACGTGCAAGACCCGTCGTCCTCGTTGGCGGCAGCATCATAATTGCACGCAACGGGATCGGTGCAGCCGGGCACGGTGGTTCCGCTCCAAAACCAAGCGGTTTCAACCCATTCCGGGTGGCTGATGTAGGGATTGAAATTGCCTTGAACTTCCTCAATGCGGGCGTTTCGAGTGGATTCAAACGCGTCCACAGGGTCTTCTAGGTGCCAGGCATAGAACAGTTCCGGATCGCCCAATTCGCCGATGTCACCGGCTTGAGTGGGGTACATGGTGTAGAAGTAAAACACCTTGCGCGCGATGTCGCCTTTGTGCTCGGCTGGTGGTTCCCATGCGTTGCCGCTGCGTTTGGACCAGGCTTCAGGATTGGGAGGAATGTTGCCTTGGGTGGTGTAATTGCCGTTGGCATCGATTCCGTACCATTGAGCGGTTTCGTTGTCGACCGATCCGTAAGGGGTGTTGCCTCGGGCGGAATTGGCACTGCCGTGGGTGGGGCGGATGTTGAACAGATCGGATTTCATGGGAGAGAGGCTCCCGAAAAAGCTTTGAGGAACGATGTGTTCGGTGTTGATGGGGTCGAGGTAGGTGACGAAAGCGGATGGTTGTTGAAAGCCGGTGTAAATGCCGGTGATGAGTCCTCCTTCTTCATCTGTGTAACCGAACATTTGGGTCCGCGCGCCGTTGTACCCCAAGTCGTCAAAGTAAGGGTCGTACCATTCTGCCTTCAACCAGGTGCGCAAGGCCTCCGAGTTCAGTCCATCGGGTGCGTCGGGCTGCGCCCAAGATGGCGCGGCGTACAACGCCAAAACTCCGATGAAAAGGCCAACTTTATATATTGAAAAAAGATTCATTCAAAAGTATTTATTTACATGTTAATCAGAGTTTTATTTCATTCTGATTTGACAAAATGCAATTCCGTAAAATCGAAATCTGGATTGGGTACGTCAATGTCCAAACTTTCCACTTGGCCAGAGGCGTTGAGGCTGAAGTGAGACGTGCCGCTCGGCAGCATCATTTGCGTGTCCCAATGCAATCGAAACGTATCGAAATGCCAATGCTCGAAATGCCCTTTGAAGAGCGGGGTGGGGTCGAATTCGAACTGCAAATGCTCCCCGTCGAGTCGGATGGTGATGTCGCCGTACATCACGTCCGTGTACGTCCCGACGTATGCATCCAACGCCAAGGACGGTTCGGTGTTAGGCACGCGGGAGGCTAGCAGCTCAGCTTCTGCAGCAGCTTTCTCGGCCGGTTCCGCTGCACGGCGCTCCCGCAGAAAATCCAGTAACGGGGTTTCTTTGTCGTTTGCAAGGAGGATGCCCAACGCATCAAACCCCAAGGCCCAAGGAACGGAACTGTTGGTGTTCGTGACGATGAAGATGCCCAGCTTTTCCTCTGGTACCAGTATCTGCCGAGAAATCATCCCGTCGTAACCACCCGAGTGGCCAACGGTCTTGCGCCCATGCAGGGTGCCCAATTCCCAGCCCAATCCGTAACCGCGAAAATGCATCGAAGGCAGCCGGTCGGCATAGAACCGTGAAACCGGGATGGGCGTATGCATGGTCCACATCGCATGCGTTTGTGCTATGGACCAGAGCCGCTCATCCGCGACGCGACCGCTGTCCATTTGGGCGATCATCCATTGGGCCATGTCCGTGACGCTCGTGATCAAAGCGCCAGCCGGGGCCATGTTGTCCCAATTGACCCAATCGATGGTCGTGAGGACGCCTTCTTCCAGCTCGTTGTGCGGCAGGGCCACATTTTCCAAACCAGGCAACTCTGCGGTTGACAAGACTGCGCGTTCCATACCCAATGGGATGAGCAGCGAATCGCGGACGGTTGCGGCCCACGGTTCTCCCGTGATGCGCTCGACCACTTTGCCTGCCGCGATGTACATGATGTTTTGGTAACCAAACTGCGTGCGGAAGGGGCTGGTAGGCTGGAGGTGACGGGCGCGTTTTAGCACTTCGTCGGCGCTCCAAGTGGAACCGTACCACAGCAAATCGCCGGAGAACGTTTCCAGACCGCTTCTATGACAGAGCAGGTCAGAAATGCGCAATTCAGAGGTGACATACGGGTCGTAAAGCTCAAAATCCGGCAGGTAGTCCTGCACACGGTCGTTCCAATCCAATTTGCCGGCGTCCACCAATTGGGCCAGGGCCGCACTCGTAAATGCCTTTGTGTTGGAGGCCACGGCGTATAGGGATTCCGGGTTGGCAGTCTGGATCCCATTGGCATCGAGCTTGCCGTGCGATTGCGACCACACCAACTCTCCATCGTGCACAACCGCAACAGACAAAGAAGGCAAGTTCAAGGTTTGTTGAGCCTCCAGCATGGCGGCGTCCAACCGGTTCCATTGGGATTTCGAAATATTCAATTGGGCTGTGGCAGATGCTGGCATGCACGCCCATGCCGCTAGAGCGATTAGAAAAGAACTCGTGAGGCGAGTGAGGTGTTCTGTTTTGAAGGAAATTTGGGCAATCATAACAGCTAATTTCGGTCAGATGGGCGCGAATGCATTCAAAATAGGCGACAAAGTGCGTTTCCTCAACGACGTAGGGGAAGGTCGGGTCACGGCCGTTCAAGCGGACGGCCAAATCCTTGTCGAGGACGAAAACGGTTTTGAATACGCGCATGCGCCGAGCGATTTGATCCCCACGAAGCCCCGAGCGGTCATGGAACAGGCGTACGAGCGCGTCGTGCCGTCGGTCCTCGAAATCCTACAGCAAGAAATGGACCCGGCGCGTCAGCGTAAGATGGAGCAGGATTTTAAGTCGAAGTACAAAGAGGCACAGGCCCGCCCATCAGGCGGCGCAGTGGAAGAAGTCGATTTGCACTTGCACGCCATCGTCGACTCGCAGGCGGGCCTGAGCCCCGGTGTAATGCTCGAACTTCAGATTGCCCATTTTGAACGTATGCTTCAGATTGGCATTCGTCAACGCACCAAGAAAATGATTTTCATCCACGGCATTGGCCAAGGGGTTTTGCGCCACCAAATTGGGTCCCGTGTGGAGCAGTATTACCCGGATTGTTCATGCCGCTCAGCCGACCCGCGTCAGTATGGCAACGGCGCTACGGAAGTGTGGATTGGAGAGGCGGCGTTTCGCCACTGATTGCGCTTTACTCTTGGCCTGAATTGGCCTTTTTCTCAGCAGCCCACTCCTTGGCAATCGTTTTGAGGTCCCGTTCGGGATCCTTAATCGACAGTTGACTCGCGTCGACTTCCAACGGCGTCTCTAGGGCCTCCCAGCCGGTCACCTCAAAAGCGAAGGCTGTGCCCTGTGCATCGGTGCGTTTCAACGCTTGAATGGGGTGTTTTTGCGCCGCGTGCGGGAGGTCAACGCTTTCCAACGGCTGCAAGCGCATCCATTCGTAAACCGCTTGTGCTTGATCAGCATCTTTTTCCGTGCGCAGCGTCAACTGCAGGCTTCCGCCTTCGATGGACGCGGTCCAAACCGTTGTTGAATCGGTGGACCTCACCTGCTTCCAGGCATCGGATTTTTTGGAAAGGAATTGCGATTGGTTTCCTGTGAAACCGGCTTTCGCTGCGAGGCTAGCCGGAATGAAATTGCCCTGGAGTGATTGGAGGTTAATGGTGGCTGCACGCCCTTGTGCGGGGTCGAGGTAGAAAACGTCGTCAGAGGGACCATTGATCACCTGCCATAAGTGGGGCGTGTCGGCGGGTTTGGGATTGTTCCAGAAGGCTTGTTTTTGCCCGCGCCCGGCGCGCTCCAAATTGAAATGCGCCACGTGCGTCCAAGTCAACTGTGCTGAACCGAGGTTGGTGCGTGACAACGCCGCTACTTCACGCGA
>CAXREW010000334.1:0-2279 GCA_964229455.1 Flavobacteriaceae bacterium
CCAGCCTTACATCCACATTTTTGGCCGCTGCAACAATCGAACGCGGTCTGCATCGCTGTCCCAAAAAAGCGTATCGCAGGAGGCTGCTGCATCGCCGTGGCTCAGCTCGACGGCTGGCCATACTGTAGTCATTCCGCCAACGACCGTAATGGTGTCTGCAACCAATTTCAGGGTGTCTTCCTCGGCCGCATCTATCCAACACGCGCGCCGCTCAGGCTTCCCGGCCACCCATACGTCGAAGTCTTTTCCGCGGTCCAAACGTTCCGCGTAATGCCCTGACAATGTCCAATGCTCCAAGGTGTCCGTGATGTCCACATCACCTATTGCGGTGGCGGGGAGCAAGGTGTCCGGCGGAAGGTGCACGCTGTCGGCCTCGAGCCACACCTCGTCGTTGCGCAATCTTACACCAGGAGCGCCGGCGCCTCCAAACCAACCCGACTCGGTCTCCACATCAAACTCGCCGCTTCTGCAACGCAATTCGAACCGTTCATCTGTTGTGCGCAAGTGACTCGGGCCGTGAAACGAAAATTCATCCACTTCCTCGCGCCAATGCAAGCTATCGGAGTCCAAGGTATAGTCCGCATTGTCCATGCGCACCGCGCCTCCGAGCATGAGCAAAGCCTCCTTGGCTCTGTACTGACCACGTTGAAACTCGACCGATCGACCGGCATCCTGCAATCGTCCCCCCGAGGGCAACAGGGCCACTTCCCGCTTCAAGTGGTACCGCAAAACGGCACACGTCAATTGCCCGGCCTCGGCATCCAGCTGCACGCGGCGGTCCGCATTGGATTTTGCCCGCACCCACTGGGTTTCAGGATTTAGCTCCATTTCTTCGGCCTGCAGCGTCTGAGGACCATCCGTCAACCGCACGCTGCCCATGGTCCGAAACGTTCCATCGTCATACCGCCAGGCGCTGTCGCACTGCAAGCGGCTCTCGTCCATCCCGAGGACCACCCCTCCAATCAATCGCTGCACATCGGGTTGCGAGCGGTCACGCAAGATGGCGTCCGCTTGCAAGATTTGGATGCGAATGGGCTCACTTTCTTGCGCTGTTGCAACCAAGGCAGCAGCCCCGGCCAGCCAAAAAAAGAGGGCGCGCAAGCGATTTTGATGAGGGCATCCGAAATTCATCGCCCGCAAGTTCCATCGAAATATTCGTATTCCTACCTTTGCACCCCTTTCTGACTGGGCGGGTGTGGTGAAATTGGTAGACACGCTGGATTTAGGATCCAGTGCCGCGAGGCGTGTGGGTTCGAGTCCCTCCACCCGCACCATTCGGAAAGCATGAACCAAAAACGCTTGAACACAGGCCATCAGCAAACGCTAACGTCATTCTCCAAGCTTTCTTACATCGCCTATGCAAATCGATCGCAACCCCATCGACGAGCTCACTGCTCGACTGACCGTAACCGTTGAACCTGCGGACTACGAATCCCGCGTTGAGAAGATTCTCAACGACTACCGCAAGAACTCCACGTACCCTGGATTCCGCAAAGGAAAAGCGCCCATGGCCTTGATCCGAAAGCAGTATGCAGCACCGGTCCTCGCCGATGAAATGAATAAGATCATTTCGGAAGAACTGAGCGCCTACATCACCAAGGAAAAGATTGAAATTCTCGGCAACCCCATCCCCGAAACCAGCACCGAAGCGTCGGGAAATTGGGAAAAGCCTGAAAACTTCACATTCGCCTACGAAATCGGCCTCGCTCCGGAAATCAACTTGAACTTCGGACGCAGCGCCAAGTTTACCCGCCACGTCATCAAAGTGGACAAAAAAGCCATCGAAGCTGCCGTAACTGACCACACCCGTCGCCACGGAAGCATCAGCGAACAAGAAGTCGCTTCTGACACGGATTTGCTCATCGGCCATTTCACCCAGCTGAATGATGCCGGCGAACCCCTCGAAGGCGGCATCGAAAGCGATTCCAACATCGCACTCGAACACCTCGACGACAAAAAAACACGCAAGGCCCTGACCGGCGCGAAAGTCGGCGACACCTTTGATGTCGACCCACACAAGGTATCGCACGGTCACGATGACCTCGGAAAGATGCTCGGTATCACCCACGAACAGGTCCACGACTTGAAGGGGCAATTCCGATTCGAAGTCAAAGAAATCAAGCGCCTCACCCCAGCGGAAAACGACCAAAGCCTTTGGGACAAAGTCCTCGGCAAAGACGTGGTCAGCACCGAGAAGGACTTCCGCGAAAAAGTGGCCGAGGAGTTGACGAATCAGTTCGACCGCGACGCTGAGCACATCTTCCGCCGCCGATTCGTTG
>CAXREW010000335.1:0-4494 GCA_964229455.1 Flavobacteriaceae bacterium
CCTTCTTTCAGCAACACGACGGTGAATTCCGATACCGCGTGGGCATCCGCGGCGCCCAGGGGGTGTTGGTAGGGCCTTCATGCGATGGGGTGGTGCTCTTCGCACTTTTTGCCATTTTCATCCTGTCTTTCCCCGGGCGGTGGTTGCGCAAAGCGTGGTACATCCCGGCTGGCATCGCTGCCATTCATGCGGCGAACATTTTGCGCATCATCAGCCTGTTGATGATTCAATTGTACTTTGGCGAAGAAGCGCTCAAGTTCAACCATGACTACACCTTCACCGTCTTCGTCTACAGCATCATCTTTGCGCTGTGGTACGGGTATGCGGTGGGAGCTGGGTTTGGTTTGAAGCGCCCTCACTCGCCCGCTGCATGACCGCTCCAGCGTACAAACCCATCCTGCCCCGCCGACGGCCGCTTTGGATCGTGGTGCTCGCGGGCATGCTCGTTTTTGGATTTTACCAGGAGCGGGCCAAGGTTCAATTGAACCACTACACCCACGTACTGCAGGAAAACCCGGGCGTAGCAGAAATGCCCGCTGAGTTGCGTGAAAAATGGTTCGACGTCAACCCGCAGCCCAAGCGGATTCATTACTACGTCATGGAACGCACGTGGAATGGGTTTCACCGGTATTCGCTGCCGGAGTTGGCGCGCATGAAATGGGCGTTGAGCATTGGCATCCTCTTGGTGTTTTTTGCACTGGACGCTCTGTTTCTGCGGACTACCGGTCACTTCGAACGCTGGCCCTGGCTCATTGTCATGTATGCCATCGCCGGAACCATCATGGCGGCGTTTTTGGTACTGGTACCGGGCAAAGCGGGGTACAGTGTAGCCCACGAATTCCTCGCATTCTTGCAGTCGCCCTTGCCGTCGTTGCTGATCGTGTTGGTGCCGTCCTTGTTTGAACGGATGCGAACCGACGGGCCTACTGATTGAACACGCGCAAGACCGGGTCGTTCCACTGCGTCGCATACCGATGCAGGGGGTAAATGGCATCGCCGGATATCACTGAACCGTCGATGATGAGCCATTCGGAATTGCTGCACGGGTCGGTGATGAGCAAGCCGTCCTCGGCCACTTCGACCTGGCAATTGGCGGGGATGTCAAACGTGCTGTGTCGATCCAGGGCGACGAATTGATCCAGGGTGTACCGGTACAGAATGATGCCCTGTGACCCCCCGTTGACCACCACGTGGCCGCTAGGCACAGACAAATCGATGTAGGCAGGCAGGTTGACGTTGACCGAGAAATCGACCGGCACGTACGGGATGAATTGCTGCGGATCGTTGCACCGCGCTTGCAAGAGCACGAGCGCCCCCATGGCAATGGCCGCACCGCGAAAGGAAGCCCTCATGCCGATGCGGATTTGCGTAACCCGAGTGGGTCCTTGGGTTTGCCGGCCTGAAAGTCCTTGAGGTAGGCCGGGGTGAAGTAAGCGACGTCTTCGAAGCGCTGTGCTGCCCAGGCGTTGCGCGCTGGTATGCGGGCGCACTCCGCCGTGGGATGAGCTACAATGAAGTTCCAATTCAGGCCTTTGTCGGCGAGCAGGCGCTGCGTTTTGCCAGCGGCATCGCCCACTACAATGGTGCCATCGGTGGCATGGGGGAACAGCGCGTCCACACCGGCATCGGATTCGATGACCAGCGCCCGCGTTTCGTCCAGCGCGTCAAAACGCTCACCTGACCAACGGAACGTCTGCGTGTACACTTCATCCCGACGGGCATCCATGACGGCAACCACCGTTGAACCCGCTTCGAGGGCCCCGTCTGCCACGGCATGGTATGCTTGAATTTCGAGGCTGTTGATGGCAATGAGTGGGATGCCTTGAGCGTGGCAGATGCATTTGGCCGTGGAGGTGCCAATGCGCAATCCCGTGTAACTCCCGGGTCCTGCGCACACCGCCACTGCTTCCAGATCTGAAGCCTGCCATCCTACCGAAGCCAGGGCGGCATCGATCATGGGCAACAAGTTGGAGGCATGCACGTGCTGTTCCTCGCAGCGCTGCTCGGCGTGTATGCAGGCATCGCCGTCAAACAGCGCGACGGAGCAGGACAGGGTCGAGGTTTCAATGGCTAGGATGCGCTCGCTCATCGTTCCGCTTCCGGCTTTTCGGTGACTTTGATTTCGACTTCATCGCCGTCCTTGAGGGTGCGCGACACGCTTTGATACGGGCCAGTCACAACGGTGAGCGCGGTATCAAGGCCCGATTTGATTTCGATGTAGCGGTTGTCTTGGATGCCAGTTTCCACGCGTTGCCAACGGACTTCTCCACTTGGCTCCAATACAAACACTCCCAACTCGTCTTCTTCTTCGTCTTCTTCCGATTCACGGGTGGTGACCGATTGGATGGGCACCGATATCACCGCGTCTGCACTCCGGGTCAGAACGTCCACCTTGGCACTCATGCCCGGCCGGAACGGTGAGACAGCGTCTTCCAACGTGGTGAGCAATTCAGCATAGCTCTCCGGTTGAAGCCGAACCTTGACGGAGAAATTCGTCACCTGGTCCATGGCGAATCCGTTGAGCCCCGCATTCAATGCCGTATTGCCGATTTCGGTGACGGTCCCGAGGAACGTTTCGTCCAGGTACGCATCCACCTCCACTTCGGCTTCATCGTTCATGCCAACGCGAACGATGTCGCTCTCATTCACTTCGACGTCCACTTCCATGATGGATAGATCGGAGACCTTCATAACAACCTCACCCGCGGTGAATCCGTTTCCTTGTACGCTTTCACCCACCTCCTTGACCAAGGCTGTGACGGTGCCCGACTGGGGGGCGAGTAACGTGGTTCGGCTCAAGTTGTCCCGGGCCTCTTGCACCGAGGCCTCGGCACTTGAAATGGCAAACTCCGCGCTGCGAATGGATTCAGAAGCAGCGGTCAGGGTCGCTTCAGCGCTGATGAAGTTGGCTTCGCCGGCATCGTAATCCGCTTGCGAAACGACCTTGTCACGGAACAACTGCTGGGTGCGCTGCCAGTTCTTTTCAGCAGCGAAAAACTGAGCGTTGGCTTGGGCGTGCTGGGCTTTGGCGGATGCGAGGTTGGACCGCGCACTGTTGGCCGCGGCTTGCGCCCGGTTCAGCGCCGCCTCATACAAATCGGGGTTGATCTGGACGAGCAAGTCGCCCTTCTCGACCCGGTCACCCTCTTTCACGGGCAGGGCGAGGATTTGACCACTCACCTCGGCGGTGATGTTGACTTCGGTCTCCGGTTGGATCTTGCCCGAGGCGGAGACGCGCTCGACAATGTCCCGAACGGTAACCTGTTCGACGTCCACCTCGTCCAAGGTCTCTCGTCCACCGTACCATTTTCCAGCGATGCCGAGCATCACAATGGCAACGGCGCTGATGATCCAGAATTTTTTCGTGAATTTCATGGCAAGAGGTTATCGGAAGGTCATGGCTTTGCCCATGTAGAAGTCGAGGATGCGGCTCTTGAAGGCCAAATCGTATTTGGCGCGAAGGGCGTTGACACGAGCGTTGTCATACAAAGTGCGTGCGTCGGCGTAGTCAATGGCCGTTGACGCTCCGGCTTCGTAGCGCTTTTCCGTATTCAAGAAGGCGCGCTCAGCAGCAATCAGCGAGGCTTCCTGCGCAACGGATTGTTCGGAGGCAGCCCGAGCATCTGCCCACGCCGATTCGATGCTGGTGGTCAGTGTTTGCTTGGTTTGCTCCAACTGGTATTGCGCGCGCAGCGCACCGACTTCAGCCTGCTCGATGGAGGACTTCACGCTGAAGTTGTTGAAGATGGGCACGCTCATGGAGAAGAACACGCTCTGGTTGAAGTTCTGGCTGAGCTGGTCGTTGAACGACGTGGTCACGAAGTTGTATGAGGTCTGCTCGGTGTAGATGGTGAACGGGGCTCCGTCCTCCGCATACAGCGTGATGGGGATGAGCTCCGTCAGCGGCTCGCCCTCGATGCTGCGAGAAGCGCCAGAGTAACCGGTTCCGAAGTTGTAGCTGGCGAAGATGCGCGGGTACCGTCCTGATTTGGCGATATCCAGGCCGAGCAAGGCGTCCTCCACCTGCAGATTCGCTTGGCGAATTTCTGGGAAAGAACCGAGGGCAAACGCCACTGCTGCCTCGGGAGAAGGGGGCAAATTCGCACGCTCGAGGTCTTCATCCGAAGGCCGAACCAATTCGAATCCATCGGCTTCTGACGCGGGCAGTTGGAGCAATTGAACCAAGTTCAACTTGGCCAATCCAAGGGCGTTTTTGGTGCTCACGATGTTCGCCTCGTCCGCGGCCAGTTGGGCCTCGACATCATACAAATCAACCTCGGCGGCGGCTCCGGCGGCGACCATGCTCCGCATGCGGTCCACTTGCCGCGCTGTCGCTTGGCGGTTGAATTCGGCCACCCGAACGAATTCTTCTTGGAACAGGACGTTCAAGAAAGCGCCGGCAATGGTCAGCACCACGTTGTTCTCAGCGATTTCCCGTTGGGCTTCGGCCGAGGCTTGGGCGAGTTTCGCCCGGCGCAAGTTCAGGTGATTTTG
>CAXREW010000336.1:0-6888 GCA_964229455.1 Flavobacteriaceae bacterium
CCTGAATGAGCGTGAGATCCTGTACAAAGTGCTGTTTGACATGCGCCAGGAAATGCAAGACCTCAAAAAGCTCGTGTATGATCTCATGCAAAGCGATGAGTCGCACGTGAGCCCCGAGCTCGCCCAACGAGTGTTTAACCAGCCGCCGCCTTCGCTGAAGGGCCTGCCGGTTGGACGGGAGGACGCTCAGCCCGATGCCGAAGATGCGTTTGAAACCGAGTGGTCGCCTGCGCGCTGGCAAGGTGGGTCGTCCCTGCAACCCGCTGCAGCCACGTCCCACGATGATGTGGAGGAGGCGCAGGAAGTGGAGGAAGTGCTCTCGTTGCAGGACTCAGAACGTGAGTTGATCCGAAGGGCGCTCGCCAAGCACCGCAACCGGCGCAAGTACGCCGCGCTTGAATTGGGAATCTCCGAGCGGACGCTGTACCGCAAAATCAAAGAATACGGATTGAAATGAGCACGGCTCGACACATCGGATTGGCCGTGCTGCTTGCCTTGGCTCTGTGCTTGGGAAGCTGCGGAGTTTATTCACCTTACGGCGCCCAAACCTCCGGCGCATCAACGTACTCAGTGGCGGCTTTTGAGATGCTGACGCCTTTGGCAACGGCGTCGAGTTCGCTGGCGCTGACGGAGGCGCTGCGGGATCGCATCCAACGGCAGTCAACGCTGCGATTGGTCGATGAAGCCGGAGAACTCCAGTTCACGGGAGAAATCATCACATGGGAAGTGACCCCGGTCAACGTGCAAGGCGACGAAACGGCGGCTTCGAACCGATTGACCATCGGACTTTCCATCCACTACGAAAACACCAAAGACCCGGAGTTGGGCTTTGACCGCAACTTCTCTCGCTTTGCAGACTACAGCAGCGATTTGGACCTGTTGCAAGTGGAAGACGCGCTCGTGGAAGACATCGGTGCGCAGCTTTCCCAGGACATCTTCAATGCTTCTTTGGGAAATTGGTGATATACTTGAATTGAACGCCCTGTTGCCATGCAAATTCAACGCCTTCAAGAGCTCATTCAATTCCCGGAACGGGTGGAAGCATCCGACCGGGAGGGGCTGAAGGCGTGGAGCGAAAAGTACCCGTATGCGGGCGCCATTGCCATGCTATTGGCCCGGGCGAGTGCTGTAGGGGGACACATGGAGCAAGAGGCGGATTTGTTGAAAGCCGCAACGCATGGATCGTACCGGCAGCCGCTGTACGATTTGCTCATCAAGGAGCGGTTGAAAGCCGAGGCCAAGGCAGTGGAGCAATGGGTGGAAGAAATCCCCGATGCAGAGGAGGAAGCGACTGCAGAAAACGCAGCCGAGGAGGCCGACCCAACACTTCATCTGGACCCGGAAGCGCCCATGGAGCGGGAGGCCCTCATTGCGGCGATTGGTCGGACCATTGAGCGTGAAGTTGAGCCAACGGCGACGGAAACGACCGTCCAAGAAACGCAGGACATGGAGCGCATCCGAGCGGCTGCCTCGTCGCCCTTCGCGGCGTGGTTGGCCCAGCGCGCGGCCGCGGTGGGATTTGGTGAAGCGGGGCAGGGATTGCCGGCCTCGACTTCATCAGCGGAGACAGAGGGGTTGGATGCGAATGCGTTGATCGACCGGTTCATCGAGCAGCAACCTCGGATCGGAAAGTTGCGCGAGGTCAAAGCTCCGGTGGAAGAATGGGCGAAGGCCAGCGTCATGGAAGATCCCACCTTGGTCACGGAGACCATGGCTCGAATTTTTGCTCAGCAAGGCCAAATCGGCAAAGCGAGAAAAGCTTATCGCCATTTGGCATTGACTTATCCAGCAAAAAGCACTTATTTTGCAGCCCAATTGAAAAAACTCAACCAGCGCCAGTGAGGATGCTTGGTATGAACGAATAAAGGAAACCATGGGATACTTTTTGATGGTCGTGATTTTGATAGTCTGCGTCTTGCTCGGCGCGGTGATTTTGGTTCAAAATCCAAAAGGTGGTGGCTTGGCAACGGGCTTCCAAGGTGCAGGCCAGATGGGCGGAGTGCAAAAGACGACTGACTTCTTGGTCAAAGCCACTTGGTACTTGACCGGTGCGTTGTTCGTACTGTGCATTGTGGCTGGTGTTTACTTCGGTAACGCGCGCCAGGACACCGGCATCGAAGGCCGAGGCATCGCGCCCACAACCGCTGTGGATGCGCCGATCACGGAATAAACAAGAAACGACTTTAAAGCAGCGCGTCCCCTCCACGAGGTGGCGCGCTTTTTTGTGCCAATAACTGACATCTTTGCCTGCGGTTTATGACAAAGCATGACGGGGTGTCAGGGAAGCAATGCGGTCGACGCGTTGGCACGGAAATCGCTAATCATTTCGCAAAACCAAATACCCAAAACTACAGACACATGTCAGTAAACATTCAACCCCTCGCAGATCGGGTTCTCGTTGAGCCCGCTGCAGCTGAAGAAAAAACAGCAAGCGGTATCATCATTCCCGACACCGCCAAGGAGAAGCCTCAGCGCGGCACCGTCGTAGCGGTAGGTCCCGGCACGCCCGAGGAACCAACAACCGTGAAGGTGGGTGATGTTGTGTTGTACGGCAAGTATGCCGGCACGGAACTCCAGGTGGAAGGAGTGGATTACATGATGATGCGCGAGAGCGACATCTTGGCAATCGTTTAACGAATCGAAATCAACTGAATTATGGCAAAAGAAATCCAATTCAACACGGATGCACGCAACGGCCTGAAGGCGGGCGTGGACCAACTGGCCAATGCGGTCAAGGTGACCCTCGGTCCAAAAGGACGCAACGTCGTCATCGAAAAGAAGTTCGGCGCACCGTCGGTCACCAAAGATGGTGTCTCCGTTGCACGTGAAATCGAATTGAAGGACGCCTTGGAAAACATGGGCGCCCAGATGGTCAAGGAGGTAGCATCCAAAACAGCGGATGTAGCCGGTGACGGAACGACAACGGCAACGGTACTCGCTCAGGCATTGATCGGTGAGGGCTTGCGCAATGTAGCTGCGGGAGCGAATCCGATGGACCTCAAGCGCGGCATGGACAAAGCATCCAAGGCGATCATCGAAGAATTGAAAAAGCTCTCCCGCGAAGTGGGCGATGACAATTCCAAGATCGAGCAGGTGGGAACCATCTCCGCCAACAACGATGAAACAGTGGGCAAGCTGATTGCTGAAGCCATGCGCGTTGTTGGCAACGAAGGGGTAATCACCGTGGAAGAGGCCAAGGGCACCGAGACTGAAGTGAAGACCGTCGAGGGCATGCAGTTCGACCGCGGTTACTTGTCGCCCTACTTCGTGACCAACAGCGAGAAGATGGAAGCGGAGCTTGAAAGCCCCTACATCCTCATCTACGACAAGAAAATCTCCACCATGAAGGACTTGCTCCCAAGCTTGGAGCAAACCGCCCAAAGCGGACGTCCCTTGCTCATTATCGCTGAAGACATCGACGGGGAAGCATTGGCGACCCTCGTGGTCAACAAGATTCGCGGCTCGCTCAAGGTGGCTGCAGTGAAGGCACCTGGTTTCGGCGATCGCCGCAAAGCCATGTTGCAAGACATCGCCATCCTCACCGGTGGTCAGGTCATCTCGGAAGAGACCGGATTGAAGCTTGAGAACGTTACCCTTGCCGATTTGGGTACTGCTGAGAAAGTGACCATCGACAAGGACAACACCACCATCGTCAATGGAAGCGGAGCAAAGGAACAAATCGACGCGCGCATTGGCCAGATCAAGGCACAAATCGAAACCACGACGAGCGACTACGACAAGGAGAAGTTGCAAGAGCGCCTCGCCAAACTCGCGGGCGGTGTTGCCGTGCTGTACGTAGGTGCAGCCACGGAGGTGGAGATGAAAGAAAAGAAGGACCGAGTGGATGACGCACTGCACGCGACCCGCGCAGCAGTAGAAGAAGGCATTGTTCCCGGTGGGGGTACTGCTTACATCCGCGCAGCGGCTCAAGTAGGCGGTTTGACCGGTGTGAACCAAGATGAAACCACGGGCGTTCAAATCGTTCTTCGCGCCGTCGAAGAGCCACTTCGTCAGATTGTGGCCAATGCCGGAGGTGAGGGCGCAGTGGTCGCCAACGCCGTTCGCGAAGGAGAAGGCGACTTCGGCTACAATGCACGCACCGAAGTGTTTGAGAACTTGTTCGAGGCGGGCGTTATCGACCCAACCAAAGTCACCCGTGTCGCACTCGAAAATGCCGTGTCCATCTCGGGCATGGTCTTGATCACAGAGTGTGTCATCGCCGATGAGGAAGAAGAAGCGCCAATTGCTCCTCCTGCCGGTATGGGCGGAGGCAGGGGAGGCATGATGTAAGCGCCGAAAGAATGAAATGAAAAAGCCACTCCAACTGGGGTGGCTTTTTTGTTCCCTCTGGAATCATCGTACCTTCGTCACCCATGTCGGTCTCGGTCAAAAACGTGAAGCGTATGTTCGGTGAACAGGCTGCCCTGAACGGGGTCAGTTTGGACGTGCCGAGCCCGCAAGTTCTTGGTTTGCTCGGTCCCAATGGGGCGGGAAAATCAACCTTGATGCGTTTGATCGCGGGGTACCTGCCGCCGAGTGAAGGGAAGGTAGAAGTATGTGGGAAGGATGTAGAAGAGCATCCGATTGACACCAAAAAGCACATTGGGTACTTGCCGGAACACAACCCCATTCACCTCGAGATGTACGTGTGCGAATACCTCGATTACGTTGCGCATCTGTACCAGCTTCCCGACCGAAAAGCCAAGGTGGAAGAAGTCATCGAACGGGTCGGTTTGAGTCCTGAAGTTCACAAGCTCATTGGCCAACTTTCAAAAGGCTACCGCCAACGCGTGGGATTGGCCCAAGCGCTGATTCACGATCCGCAGGTTTTGATTTTGGACGAGCCTACTTCCGGGCTGGACCCCATTCAGTTGGTTGATATCCGCAACCTGATCAAAGAAGTGGGCAAAAAGCGCACCGTCATCCTCTCCACGCACATCATGCAAGAAGTGGAAGCGATGTGCGAACGGGTGGTCATGATCCACCGCGGCCAGCTGGTCGCCGATGATTCGGTGGCCAACATGTCCAATCAACCGGGCGGCTTGGAGGCGGCGTTTCAATCCCTCGGCACAACGGCTTGATGGAAATTCGGCAAACACGTGGCGTTGTGTTGCGCTCCACGGGCTCGTGGTATGAAGTGCGTGAGGCTGAAACGGGAGGTGTGTATTCTTGCCGAGCGGGAGGGCGTTTGCGCCTGCAAGGCGACCGTTCGACCAATCCTTTCGCCGTGGGCGACGGGGTCGTCATTGAATTTCATGGCGAGGATGAACCACCGCTGATTGTGGAGCGGGAGAAACGCCGCAACGCGATTGTGCGCCGTTCGGTCAACCTGTCCAAACAAAGCCACATCGTCGCCGCCAACTTGGACCGGGCTTTTCTTGTCGTTACCGTGGCCAGCCCAGAAACCAGCACGGGCTTCATCGATCGATTCCTTGTGACTGCAGAAGCCTATGGGGTTCCGACCACCTTGGTCTTCAACAAATACGATTTGTACGACGGACAAGCCGAAGCCATGGATCGCCTCCAATACCTCGAAGAAGTCTACCATCAAGCTGGTTACACAACCCTTCGTACTTCCGCTGAAACCGGGGAGGGCTTGGATGCCTTGAAGGCAGCGCTTGCCTCGGCGGGCATCAACCTGCTCTCTGGTCACAGCGGAGTGGGGAAGAGTACCTTAATCAACCGCTTGCTGCCGGGCCTCGAATTGAAAACAGGCGACGTATCGAGTGCGCACCAAAAGGGTAAGCACACGACGACATTTGCCGAGATGTTTGCCTTGCCCGAAGGCGGTTACCTGGTGGACACCCCGGGCATCAAAGGGTTTGGATTGGTTGAACTCGAACGGGACCAATTGCATCATTACTTCCCTGAGTTATTCGCCAAGCTCCCCGCGTGCAAGTTTCACAATTGCCTGCATCGATCGGAGCCCAAATGCGCGGTTCGCACAGCCGTTGAGGAAGGAGAAATCGCTGAGGAACGGTACGTTAACTACCTCGATTTGTATGAAAATTTCGAGGCCGACACTGCTTACCGATAAGCCTTATAATCGAGAAGCGTAGAGGTTGCCCACGCGTAAGCTCATGGAATTGTAGGAGAGCGGTTGGTTGGTTTCGCGATCCCGTACAACAATGCCTATGCTCCGTAGAATGCCATCGCCTGCTGCGCAATCCCATTCCATGTACGAGGCACTGCGCGCATGAACATCAGCTTCACCGGTTGCTAGCAAGCAGAACTTCAATGCGCCACTGACAGCCTCCATGTGAAAAGCATCGGCATTCAAGGAGGGAGGGAGTAACTCTTCTTTGGTCAAGGTTTCATTCCAGCTTGTGACCAAGCGGTACGGCGGGGTCGCCGGTTGAGCGACGATGGGATGTTGCGTGTTCAGGTCGGCGAGCGAAACCGTGAACGGCGGCCGGGACGAGGTGCCAGCGAAAATTCGGTCGGACAGCGGATCGGCGACGACGCCGAGGATAGGCCCAGAGGTATCGCAGAGCGCAATGTTGATGGCAAACCCTTCCCGGTGATCGAGGTAGGACTGGGTGCCGTCGAGGGGGTCAACCAGCCAAAACATTGGCCAAGTCGACCGTTCTGCGTAGGGAGGAAGTTCACCTTCTTCACTGATGATGGGACTGCCGTGCGGAGCCAATACATTGTGGATCGCCGCGTGGCTTTCGAGGTCCACGGCCTAGACGGGACTGCCGTCTCGCTTGGCCCGGATCACGAGGCGTTCGTTTTGGTGGGAGAGGTGGTGAAGGAGCACCGCCGAGCCGGCCGCAGCCGCCTCAAGCGCAGCGTGTAACAGCTGGTCCAGTCGCTCGTTCTCCATGGCGACAAGATACAGATTTGACGTACATTTGTCCCGTCGCAGGGGTGCCTCGATTCCGTTCC
>CAXREW010000337.1:0-4326 GCA_964229455.1 Flavobacteriaceae bacterium
CTTTCATTGACTGTAATCATCGCTATTCCTTTGATTTTGCTGCAAATATACGCTATTTAAAAACGTTCTAAACTACGAACGCAGCCCCGTGGGCAACGAATAACAATCCTTTGCAAACCCTTGCTCAATTCGGTGCATCTTTGGCTTCAAGAACGCCCATGTCGTCCTCTTCCACCAAACCCTCCGGAGCGCAAGTCACCACCGCCGTGACCACCATCGTCGGGATGAGCCTGACCCTCCTGCTCATCGGCCTGCTCTTGGCCATCGGCTACCTCGGGTACGAATGGGAGCAAGAACTTCGGCAAGAAGCACGCGTGCAGGTCTTTTTTCAACGCGATGTGGAGCCGGACGTGCTGGCGACGGCTCGAGAAATCTTGCGCACCGATCCGGGGGTGGAATCGACACAGTTCTTGGACGCCGAATCGGCCAGCCGCGACCTGGAGTCGGCTTTGGGCGAATCGTTCGTTGACTTCCTCGGGTACGTACCGCTCGCCGATGTGATGGACGTACGGATGACGCCCGAATCGAGCACCACCAGCGCGCTGACCGAAGCGGCGGCACGCATGGAAAACATCCCTGGGGTGAGTGAAGTGGTGTGGCAAGCTAAATTGCTCGGTCAGATTGAATCCACCATCCAACGGCTTGTATGGCCTTTGATCGGCTTGGCCATGGTTTTCCTTCTTGCAGCGGTCGCCTTGATGAACAACACCATCCGACTGACCGTTTTCGCCCGGCGCATGGTCATCAAAACCATGCAACTCGTCGGTGCGCACCCGCAGGCGATTCGCGCGCCCTTCCTGAAACAAGGACTTTATTTCGGGTTGATTTCGGGGGGAATTGCCTTCGCTTCCGTCAACGGTATCCTCGCCCTGATGCACGTGCAGAACGCTTCCATCCTCGTCCCCTTCACGCCTGTGGTATTGGGCGCCTTGTTCACCGCCTTGCTCGGTTTGGGCGCTTTGTTCGGAGTGACATCCACCACCATAGCCGTGAACCGATTCCTGAAAAAACGCTTGGATACCTTGCATTAACTTTGCTCCATGAGTGCACCGCAAACGTCCCCTGATGGGTTCGCCTTGAAACGAACCAATTACCAATGGATGATCATTGGCATCCTGATTTTGATTGTGGGCTACCTGCTGATGTCAGGCGGTGCAGCAGAAGATCCGACCGCCTTCAGTGAGGAGATTTTCAGCACCCGCCGGATCACCATCGCACCCATCGTCGTGCTTCTGGGCTACGGAACCATTTTCTACGCCATACTGAAGCGCTGATGTCCCTTTGGGAGGCCATTGTTCTGGGAATTGTTCAGGGGCTCACGGAGTTTTTGCCGGTGAGCAGTTCGGGGCATCTCGAATTGGGCAAGGCCCTGTTCGGCCTCAAAGACGTTGACCTCACTTTTAGCATCTTGGTACACGGTGCCACGGCGTGCAGCACCTTGGTGGTCTTTCGGAAGGACATTGCAAAGTTGATCGCCGGCGCGTTCACATCCGATGTTGCTCAACGCACATCATCCCACACCTACATCTTTTGGCTGGCACTCTCGACTTTACCTGCCGTAGCCGTGGCCTTCACCCTTCGCGATTTCTTGGAAGAGGCCTTCTTGGAACACCCGCACCGCGTGGGTTGGTCACTCTGTGCGACTGCGCTCATCCTGTACGCGTCAGAACGCATATCCAGCAACACCTCACGCGACCTCACGTGGAGCCGTGTGCTCGGGATTGGCTTGGCCCAGGCCTTGGCCATTGTGCCCGGGGTCAGCCGATCGGGGTCGACCATCGGTGCCGCTGTCGCCTTGGGCATTTCCCGTGAAGAAGCGGCACGCTTTAGTTTTCTCATGGCACTCCCCGTAATCTTCGGTGCGACTGCATTGGAATTGAAAGACGTGATGGAAGCAGGCGTCGGTGAACAAGCCTTCAATGGCGTAGCCTACGCCGCGGGCACCTTGGCCGCCTTCGTCAGCGGATGGGTGGCCTGCCAATGGATGATCCGATTGGTGAAGCGCACGAACCTGAACGTTTTTGCCGTTTACTGCTTGGTGGCGGGCATCGCCGCCATTCTTTTCATCTGAAAAATTATTTGAGCATGATTCCTTTTCGCTTCGTCACTTTCGTATTGCTCGGCGCCTTGGTGTGGACCGGGTGTTCGAACGTCACGTTCACCGAACCCATGCCGATGAATCGACGGGACCTGCCCAAATTCCCCTCGAAATGGACGGGGACTTGGTTCGACGGTGACGAGATGACCATCACCATTGGTGAATCTTACTTCGAGGGTGACAATTTGGATAAGATGACCCTGGGAGAAGACGCGCTGCTGCGGCGCTTCCACGGCTACTTGGTACTAAACCAACCGGAAGAAAACGGGAAGTGGTCTGTATTGCTTGGACGGCGTTGGAAAGACGAGTTAAGGCTGTGGACATTTGACGGGTCCGACGACGCCAAGGTAGCCTTGTGGGGCACCATCCTGAACGACAGCTCCATCACGGAATTCATGGGCGACGACGAGCTAGGAGTGAAGACCTACACCCTCGCTCCGGAAAACAACGCCGCTTTTCGAAAATTGATCACAAAAGGGGGAACCACTGAATCCTACACCTTGCGGCGAATCACCCCCTGAGCTTTGCGCCTTAACCTTTGGCATTCAACGCCACCTCATCCCAATTCACGAGGCTCAAAAAGCCCTGGATGTAGTCCTTGCGGCGGTTCTGGTAATTCAGGTAGTACGCGTGTTCCCACACATCCATACCGAGCAGTGGCGTTCCCGGGCGATCCACGATATTGGCCATCAACGGGTTGTCTTGATTGGCTGTACTGGTCACTTCCAATTGGCCCTCAGCGTTGCGAATGAGCCAAGCCCATCCGCTGCCAAACTGGGACGCTCCGGCCGCTGCAAACTGATCGGCAAAGGCCTCCACTGAGCCGAAAGTAGCTTCCAATTCCTCCTTCAGCAGTCCCTCCGGTGCCGGCGCTCCACCCGGCGTCAATACCCGCCAGTACAAAGTGTGGTTGTAATGCCCGCCTCCGTTGTTGCGCAGCGCTGTCTGGTCAGGTGTCAGCCCGCCGAGAAGCTCGATCAGTCCTTGGCCATCATACACCCCTTCCGCGGTGCGCAGCGCATTGTTCAGTTTGCGCACATATCCGGCATGGTGCTTGCCATAGTGAATCTCCATGGTGACCGCATCAATCTTTGGCGCCAATGCCGCTACGTCGTATCCCAAGGGCTCCTGGTCAAACCCAAAAGTCCGAGGTACCGCTGTTTTCGCACGGCTGTCAGTACCGCTCCCACACCCTACAAATGGAGCCACCAGCATGCCCGCTCCGAGGGTTCCTGCCAATTTGATGAACGTTCGCTTCTTCATAGAACAAAGATGCGTGTTCCACTTCAAAGTGTGCAAATTCCGCACAATGCTTCTGCACGTGCCGTCGTTGAACACTGTAGTTTCGAGGGATTGAAGCCATGTTGAAACCACGCGCACTCATACTGGGAATCCTTGCTGCCATCTTGCTGCTGACGGGTGCGGGTGTGGGCTGGCTGGTCATGAACCAAGACCGGTTTGCGGGCGCGCTCATCGAGCGCCTTGACGCCCACCTCCTCACCGATGCGCACATCGACCACATCGACCTGGACATCTGGTCGCATTTTCCCAACGTCTCCCTCGTCTTGCACGACGCGTGGCTTCTGGGTTCGCACTCCCCCGCAGACACCTTACTCAAAGCGGAAGCACTTTCCATCGCATGCAACGCGCTTCAACTCATCAGCGGCAATTACGACCTGACTGCGCTGGACCTGAGCAACGCCTCCCTATCCATCGCATCGAATTCCACCGGATGGAATACGCAGGTATGGGATGCGGGCGACGGTAATTCCGAAGGCGAGCGATTTGCCATCGAACAGTTAGTCCTCACAGACGTTCAAGTGGCAGTCGATGACCAAGACGTCGCGGTAGATGAAGCTTCCCTCCAACTGAATTGGACCGAAACAGGCGTGATGGCCACCGGCGCCGGTCGGTGCGCTTCCGTCAACGCCACGGACTTTGCCACCACGAACCCCTTGACTTGGTCGGCAGAACTCGACTGGAATACCGCCGAAGACACCCTCAGCCTTCGTGTTTCTTCATTGGAGTGGACGGGGTTGGCTGCCGCGCTTCGCGCCACACGCAACGAATCATGGGCGGTCGAGGGTACGGTTGAGTCGGTCACGCTGGAAGCAGTGCGCGAAATGGTTGCATTGCCCGCCGAATTCGATGCCCTCAACTCGAAGGCCAAGGCCAATGGATCCTTCACATGGGACAACAGTACCTTCAAATCCAATTGGACCTTGCCG
>CAXREW010000338.1:0-3182 GCA_964229455.1 Flavobacteriaceae bacterium
ATGCCCTCATCGCTTTTGGCTCAATTGTCGCGTTGGCAGAACCCTTGGAAGGGGCGTTGACGAACTGGCTGTCGGATGTTCCTACGTATACGTGGTTCGTGCTGAAATTTTTGTGGGTGCTGCTGATTCCCATTTTTACCATCGGTGTGGTTGTTGCGGGCATGCTTGTTTCGCTGATCGGCGCTGTGTTGAGATACTACGACTTGCAGGTGCGTGCTCAGGCCGAGGGTTTGGAGTTGACTGGGGGGTTGCTCAAAAAATTTGAGTTCAAGATTCCGTTGCACAAGGTTCAGTTATTGGAAGGAAGCAGTAGTGTTTTGCAGCGATTGGTGGGCTTTGAGACGTACAAAATCCACCAAGCCCGAGCCCAATCGGATGCGACTGAAGGGGGAGTGAACATGGCGATCCCAGGTTTGGAATCCGATCATGCCAATCGCCTCAACGCGATGCTGTTTCCACCGTTTGCGGAAAAGACAGACACGATTCGGCCGCATCGATTGATGCTGATTCGCATGCTGATGTTCCGGGCTGCTGTGGTGGTGCCGGTAATCATCTGGGGTGACATGTGGATGCAAATCGCTGGTGCAGTATGGTGTGTTTGGTTGTGCGTAGCAGCGGTGAATCAATACCGTGGAGTCGAGTTAACGTTGTCTACGGAGCAATTGATTATGCGCACCGGGTGGCTCCGCAAAAAGCACCTCCGAACTGAGTTACGAAAGGCACAACGTGTTGTCCTCACGGAAAGTTGGTTGATGCGCCGTCGCTCGCTGGCTCACGCTCGCATATACACGGCCGCAGGCCCCGTAGTGGTCCGGTTTATTCCGAAGAATACAGCGAGGCAATTGCGTGACTTGGTGTTGTATGGGGCGGAATCGACGAATCGACCGTGGATGTGATCACGTCTGCAATGCAGCTTCGGCGGCTTCGATGATGAGCTGCGAGGTGCCTTGGTAGTCCCGTGGAAACGTCGTGTTCTTGAACACGCCCAATGTAGCCTTACTCTCTTTGTGATTTCCTTGCTTAGCGAGGATCCACGCCATAGCCAATTGCGTTTGCTTTTTGACACACTCTTCCATCCAATGTTGCGAGGTGATGTTCAGGAGGTCGTGTTCATCGATGAATCGCTCCAAGAGTTCTGCTTCATCAAAAGCAACCAACAGAGGCGTTATGGCCTTGAAATAGAAGATGGCTTGGTTGGCCGGTGGACTGAAGTGCCCTCCCACAGCATCTGTGTCAACTCCGTTCAGCAGGTAGTCCAATGCGGCGATTCGCCCCTCAAGAATGGAGAAATAATCACCGCTTGGAATCTTTTGAAAATGTTCCAGTGCCAAGACTTTATCGTCATTAAGCAACGCCCGCGTAGCCAATAAGCTGTGACCAAAGGCCTGATGCTCTGCATCGTCTGAAGTACTTAGCATCATTTCGATGTGGTGGCCGTAAGCTTCATTCAATTCCATCACCGGAACATAAAATGACAGCACCAAGTTGATGAACGGAGTCTCCGTCATGAGCCGCTCGATGAAGGCATCGTCTTGAACAGAATGAAATCTGGGGCCGACGTAGTGAGCAAAAACGGAGATGATGGCGTAGTACATGTGCCTGCCTTCGTCCACCGGTTGAAGGGCTTGAAAAAGCCGGACGATGCGTTCGTGATCGTTTTGTTCCAGCCGCAAGTTGATCAAGTGCCCGGCCATCATCACCGCTTCCATCGAGATGTCCCGATCGATGAGGCGGTTAATGTAGTATTCGTCAATTTCCACGTTCTGGACCTGGAGCCGCACCAACAGCTCGACCATGTCTTCCTCATCCTTCTGGCGGTTCAGGAATTCATCGCAAGATTCGTAACCTACAAAATTGGCCAGGTTGTCCAGCGTGGACTTTCGAAACTGTCCGTCAAAGGACACCAAGCCAAAAAATCGCCGCATGGTGTGGCTCGCTACCTTCTTCCCCGTCTTCGCGAAAATGGCTTCAGATAAGGCGACGCAGTCGCGTTGCGTCTGCACGGAGCGTCCCCAAGCCTTCGTAATTTCGTTCCGACACGTGTGGATGTTGGCTTGGGTGATGTACACGACCGTAAGGGTAATGAATTGTATTCAATCAATACGAGTGGAGACTGCCCTAGTTTGTGACCGTCACCACAGAGTTTATAAGCGTCGCTCTTTTACCGCCGTTGCAACCCGAATCGGAGGGCGACTTTGTACAAGTCCTGCGCCTGTTCATTGGTTATGGCATGCACCGTGGTCCAGTGGGTCAACCATTCCTCGGTCATGGGACCGGGCGCGCCAGCGGCTTGAAATGATGCAATGGTTCGCAAAAAGTCAGCCATCACAGCTTCATTGGGCTCGAGCGCATTGTTCGTGACCGTTTCCACCATGGACCGTACTTGATCAAAATTGATTCCTTGCGCCTCGTAACTTGACTTGATGTCAGCGGTTTCATCGGGAGTCGATTGCCCGAAAGCGGAGGTGACACCGAGGGCGAGGGTAAAGAGCGCGACAGAGAAATGATGCTTCATGGGAGAGGAGTTTATCGGAACAGAGAGATGGTGCCGCTGCAGAAAGGTTGCAGTTCCGGCGTTTCATCACAGGGGTATTCGAGGATTTCCATGGTGTAGTAATACACACCTTCGGGTAACGTGTTGCCCAGCTCATCTTTGCCGGCAAAGTCAGATTTTAAAGGGGTCATGGTGTACACCAATTGGCCCCAGCGGTTGAAGATGTCAACGTTGTAGTTCAGGCAAGCACTCACCGCCGATGGTATCTGGAAGGAATCGTTGTAGTCGTCACCATTGGGCGTGAACACATTTGGCACAAAGAAGCCCTCCAGGTTCAAGGCGTTTTGCAGGTACACTTCCTGTGATGACGTATACACGCATCCGTAAGGGTCGGTCACCGAGAGCCCCATTTCGAAGCTTCCTGTCTGGTCGAAGAAATACGTTGGGTTGGGGAATATGGCGACCAATTCGTTCGCCAAATACCATTCGTACCCATAGGCTTCGTTCGGGTCGTTCACGGTGCTGATGAGTTCGAGTTCGTTGCAGACCATTTCAAAATCGAACGTGGGCTCGATGGGCGTCGCGAGAACGTACTCCACCAAATCGATGTTGGTGCACCCGTTGCCATCAGTGACCGAATAACTCACTTCGTACGTACCGGGATCCGCAGATCGGAAGAGCGTCGTGT
>CAXREW010000339.1:0-2760 GCA_964229455.1 Flavobacteriaceae bacterium
TTCCCATGGGATTTCGATGCTCGCTTCGGTGTCCGGGTAAGTGCCCACCGGGGTGCACTGCACGATAAGTTTGCAATGCTTGAGGTAATCGGCATTCAGGGTTTCATACCGCATCGATTCCCATTCAATGGGCGAGCGGGTCACGTGAATGACCTTGACACCTAGGGATTGCAAGCCGAATCGCACGGCTGCAGCCGCGCCCCCGTTGCCCAAAATCAAGGCCCGCTCGTGAGCAGACGTCAAAAAGGGGCGAAGGGATTTCATAAAGCCCTCCGCATCGGTGTTGTGTCCGATCCACCCATCCGCCGTGGGCTTGATGGCGTTGACCGCACCAATCGCTCGGGCCGTTGGCGTCAAATCCTGCAGCAACGGGATGATGGATTGCTTGTACGGGATGGTCACATTCAATCCCTTTAAGGCTGGTGACGCTTGTGCTTCTGTTCGCAACCAATGCCCGAAGCCGTCGAGGTTCGCGCGTTCGAACCGTTCGTACGATGCATCATCGATGCTCCAAGCGTTGAATCGGTCGGCAAACAAGGCCGGTGAATGGCTGTGGATCAGGGATTGACCGAGGACACCAAACCGGCGTGTGATGCTCATGCGGCCAAGCGGTTTCCGAGCCGCTGCAAGGCAACGACCAGCCCCGCGCCGGCTGCAGCACAGGCGAGGCAAACGAGCAATTCACTGGACTCTGGCCAGGCATTCGTTTGAAGCCACGTTTCACGGCCGTCGCTGTGGGTGTGAAGGAGAAGTGCGTTTTCCTTCCATGGCCAAAGGGCTTGCAAGGAACCCAGCAACAAGCCGGTCAACATCGCCATGACTTGGTTTCGAGCGCAGGCGAGCAACGCTTTGAGGCCTTTGCTGAATCCCAACAGCCCGCTGACGGCTCCAGCGCCCACCGTGGCGATGACGACGAGGTCGAATTCCTTCAACGCACCGATGACTGCACTGTATACGCCGAGAAGGAGCAAAATGAAGCTGCCGGATATACCCGGTAAAATCATGGCACAGGCAGCAACGGCTCCGCATGCAAATAGGTACACCAGGCTCGGTTCTACCTGAAGCGGCGGCAAGGAGCCCACGCCGAAGGTGATCGCCGCCCCTGCGATGAACAACGCTGCGATTGTCGCATTGCGCTGCGTGATTTCGCGGCCGACTAGCGGAATGGACGCCGCAACCAAGCCGAAGAAAAAGGCGAACAAGGCAGCTTTGTGGTGTTCGAGCAAATGGTGGAGGAGGCCGGACAAGGCGACAATGCTGGTGCCTATTCCTGCGGCCAGTGCGATTAGGAAGGGGGCGTTCAATGCTTTCCAGACCCCTTGAATCCCCTCGTTTTTCCACGTGTCAACCAACCCCAAAGACACGGCCGAAATCGAATGCAAGAGGTCGTCGTAGATGCCCGTAATCAATGCAACGGTGCCGCCAGAAACGCCGGGCACGAGGTCTGCGGCCCCCATGGCCATGCCGCGCAGAAAAATCCCAAGGTGGCGTTTCATCCCACTTCTTCTTCGGGAGAAAACGCAGCACACCAAGCGGTGATGCCGCCCTCCAAGCTGTAGAGGTTGTCGAACCCGTATTTCGTCATCAGCGCACTGACGGTCGCTGCCGAACGCGCGCCGGCACGGCAATACACCACGACGGGATGCGACCGCGGAATCTCGGCTTGCCGGCTCAGGCAAAACGCCATGGGAATGTGGACTTCCGTCAGCCGGCTGACCGTCACCTCATGGATTTCGCGGATGTCCAAAAACGAAAAGGCCTGTCCGTCCTGCTGCCATTGCTGGACTTCACGGGGGGTGATGGTGGGGACGGGAGGCTGCATGGGTTAGGGGTTGGGGTTAGTCTTCCTCGATGGTGTCGCTGACAAGGCGTTTGCCTTCTGCCAACGCATCGGGCAGGTGTTCGAAGAACGTGTCGCCGCGCAGTCCGAGACGCAAGCATTCCAAGGGGATGAGGTCGTTCGGTCCAATGTTGCCGAGGTTGACGTTCGCTCCGAATTGACGAAGGAACCACACTTGCTGGGGCTTTTTCGGCGCCTCCCACAGAATGTCTTCCAGCGCGACGTTCGCCAAGATGCGCTTGACGAGCTGCACGTGGGCACTGCCGTTGGGACGGTAAATCCCGACGTTGCCGCTTTCACGAGCTTCGGCGATGACTTTGAAGCTGCCAGCTTGCAACTCATTGCTCATCATCCGGATCCATTTGGCCGGGCTGATGAGGATGCCTTCTTCTTTGGAGCCCACCTCTGAAAGCACCTTGTAATTCTTGCTGAGCTTGTTGATGAGCTCGCATTTTTCGTCGTGGGGGATGACCATCGATCCGTCGCTGACTTCCAGGCAGGTGATGCCCAGGCTGTCGATGAAGCGGAGGTAGTTGTCGACTTCGTTGCGGACGTAAAACGCCTCGAACAATGTGCCGCCGCAGTAGACGTCAAATCCGGCTTCGTGGTAGCGCTTCACCTTGGCGCCGACATTGGGGGTAACCAATGAGGTGCCAAAACCGAGCTTCAGCAAGTCAACGAGTTCGCCACCGGTCTCGATGAGGTCCTCGGCTTGCCGCAGGCTCAAGCCCTTGTCCATCACCATGGTCAAGCCATTGGTGCGGGGGCGTGTGGTGCGTTCGGGTAGATGCGAAATTTCGCTATATCTATTATTTTATTATAATCTTCTGGACAAAAAGATATGTCAAGATCAAACTTGCCTTTAGGTGTTGGCAATTCGTGATAGCCACGGAGTATTACATAATTAAAATCATTAACAG
>CAXREW010000340.1:0-2054 GCA_964229455.1 Flavobacteriaceae bacterium
CCGCTAATTGATCCGCTTCTGATACCGGCTGCAACGGGGCTTCAATTTGCTGAGAGGGATGAGCGCGGTTGTAGCGTACTCCGCCAATTTGTCGGGTCATGACACCGAGCTGCGTGATGTATTCACCGGTCAAGGTCAAGTAGGCACGGCGGACTTCGTGGTAGCTGTCTTGGTTGTCGCCTCCGTATTCGGTAATGATCTCTGGCAAGAGGTCATTTACGAGTTCGCAGCGCTCACTGGCATAGGCGACGGGATCGCTGGACAGGTCGTAGATGTTGACATCCGGATTCATACCGCCACCAGGACGTCGCATGTCATCCGCGTCATTGCCAAATTTCAAATCGGGTTCTACCGAACGCCGCAAGATGCCTTCCAAACGAGTGGCTTCTGCTTCAGTGTCGTCGAGGCCGACTGAGTAGCCATATTCGATAACCCACTTGTCGTAAGGGCCGGGCGCATCGTCAAAGAATTTCGTCTGGTCTTCCTTGTTGCGCGCGAAGTTGATGGACGGGTAATCCATCACGCTGTTTGACATGCCTTTGGCGTTGACGACTTCGGCATCCTTCAGGGCTTCGGGCGTCTGCATGGTTGAGCCGGCCATGTTGTGGCTCAATCCGAGGGTGTGTCCAACTTCGTGCAGCACCAAGCGATGAAGGGTCTCTCGGGTGAATTTCTCTTGCTCATCGCTGCCGAACGAACGGGCGCGAAGTGCTGCCAATCCAAACAGCGTTTGTTGCGCTTGAACGGCACCAGCATCGCAGCGGTGCATCCATTCTGCGTAGCGCGCTCGTGTGCTTTCCGGCGTTTCATCGTCGCCTTCCTCCATGCTGTCAAATCCGGCATTCTGGAACACTTCGGAGCGCCAAAGGCGTCCGGTCATTCCGCTCCATTCGAGCATGATATCCGCCCCGAGGATTTCCCCCGTTCTCGGGTTGACGAAGCTCGGGCCGTAACCGCTGTAGCGGGGGCTCGGCGAGGATGTCCAGCGCAACACGTTGTAGCGGATGTCGCCTGCGTCCCAGTCGGCTGTATCCGGCTGTACTTTGACTACCACGGCGTTGGAGAATCCGAGGGGCTCAAACGCTTGGTTCCACTTTTCGACGCCGGTTTTGATGTAATCCCGGAATTCGTACGGTGTCGTGTTTTCAATCCACCACGTAATGGGCTGGACCGGGTCGGAAACGGCCGCTGCTGGGTCCTTTTTCTCCAATCTCCACCGGTGAATCATGTCCCACCACGGAGTAGATGAGGTCGAAGTCATGTGCTCCGTTTGCGTGGTGAAGTACCCTACACGTGCATCGTCAGGACGCGGTGTAAATCCTTCTTCTGGCATGTTGAGTACGCTGTGCTGGTATCGCACGGTGACAAAACGCGCATCCTCGAGGGCTGCTCCTCCGGTTTTTGGCGCCGGGTTATCGTACACGTAGTCAACAATGACCTCGGTGTTTTCGGGGTAGTTATTGATGCGGTGAATTTTGGTCTTGTCGCGTGAGAGCTTTCCCAACACGGACTCACCAGGACGGCGGGAGGGACGCTTGATCATTTCAAAGTCCTCTTTCAAGAACAAGGCGTCACCGGAAACGAGGTGCACTGTTTTGGACGAATCCTGGCCCTCAATCTTCAAGCTCGCGAGTATGGGCGTGTTGATGTTGGCATCGGCTGCCTTGGCCAACGGCGAGTCCTGGTCGAAGTAGTAGTTGGTGTTTTCCGCGTGCAGTTCGATGCGGTCGAAGTGCTTGTGGAAGGAAATGACCTTGCTGTTGCGGTAGCTGCCGCGTGTGTAACCGCTCTCGGCAACGCCGTCGTCAACGTGGGAGAAGTAGATGAACTCCCGTTCCATCATGGAGTCCGGACTGGCGAGGTAACTGCTGCCTTTGACCGTGTCGGTGTAAAGGGTGAATAGGCCGTCCAGCGTCGCACAGTGTTTGACGACCTCATCAATGGACTTGATGGCGTCCTTGTCGGGACGTTCTTTCGGCGCCTCGGTTTGGCCTTTCTTCTTGGATTTTTTCCCACGTTGCGCGTGGGCCTCAGTGGCGAATGTTGCGGTCAAT
>CAXREW010000341.1:0-6534 GCA_964229455.1 Flavobacteriaceae bacterium
GAGGATTATCGGAGGTTATCCGCCACGTATGGCATCAAGGCCAGGTGGCGTGCTTGTTTAATTGCTTGCGACGCCTTGCGCTGGTACTTCAAGGAAGTTCCAGTCAAACGGCGGGGCAAAATCTTGCCTTGCTCGTGGCACAACATCCGCAGGCAGTCCGCGGGGGTGTAGTCGATGGCCGGCCTGCCCTTCTTCTTGAAGCGACAGTACTTCTCCTTTTGCGTGTCAATGCTGATGGGGTTCAGGTAACGTACGTTCTTGTCAGCCATGGGATTGTCGTTTTAAGAATTAAGCCTCTTCGGTGGTTTCGGGAGCGGGGGCAGGAGCCTCCTTGGATTTGTTGCGACGCGATTCAGCGTAGGCAACGTGGTACTTGTCCATGCGCGTAGTCAAAAAGCGAATGACGCGCTCGTCCCGACGGACTTCAGTTTCGAAGGGCAGGACAACGGATGCATCGGCTTCAAACTCCAGCAACTGGTAGAAACCAGTTGATTTTTTCTGGATGGGATAAGCCAGCTTCCGCAATCCCCAGGCTTCCTCGTGCACAATGATTCCTTTGTGCTCTTTGAGAAACGCCTTGT
Source organism: Flavobacteriaceae bacterium (assembly GCA_964229455.1). GTDB lineage: Bacteria > Bacteroidota > Bacteroidia > Flavobacteriales_D > Sanyastnellaceae > UA16. Next base: position 582 of record CAXREW010000341.1, read on the forward strand.
ACTTCTCTACTGTTTCCGCTACCTGCTCGGCAGATAGCACGGGAGTCATGATGAAAACAGTTTCGTAACGGTTCATGTAGAACGGGTTTAAATTAATGGGGGGCAAAAGTACAGATAAGAACCTTAAAAACCAAGGCTTTCTCCGTGGGAAACCTGTTCATAAAGCGGTTTGGCGATGCATTCGAATGCGTGCGATATTCGCAAGACCAATGGAAGCCACTCAACAACCGCAATATACCGTGTCCGCACGGAAGTACCGCCCGCAACATTGGGACGCGGTTGTTGGGCAAGACAGCATCACACGCACCCTCAAACAGGCCATTGACCAGGAGCAAATCGCACAGGCGTACCTTTTTTGCGGTCCGCGGGGGGTGGGCAAGACCACGTCGGCGCGCATCTTTGCCCGCGCCATCAACGGGTTTGACGCCAACGACCAGGAAGATTACGCGTTCAACGTCTTCGAGCTGGATGCCGCTTCCAACAATAAAGTGGAGGACATTCGCTCCATTGTTGACCAAGTGCGTATCCCACCGCAGCAAGGCAACTACAAGGTGTACATCATTGATGAGGTGCACATGTTATCTCAGGCGGCCTTCAATGCATTTTTGAAGACACTCGAAGAACCACCACCGCACGCGGTCTTCATCCTGGCTACCACCGAAAAGCACAAGATCCTCCCAACCATCTTGTCGCGATGCCAAATTTTTGATTTCCACCGCATTACAGTTGCTGATATGGTGGAGCACCTGAAGGGCATTTGCGAGAAGGAGGGGATTGAGGCCGAGGAGGCAGCGTTGCATGTGGTCGCCGTCAAAGCAGATGGTGCCCTCCGCGATGCGCTGAGTATTTTTGACCAACTCGTTGCCTTCGCAGGCAAGAAACTCGACTATGTGACCGTTGCAGAACACCTGCACGTCCTCGACCAACAAACGTACTTCGATGTGGTTGACGCCGTCCGGGAGGCGGAAGTTGCCAAAGCGTTGCTCATCCTCGACGGTATCATTTCCCGTGGCTTCGATCCACACCACTTAATCACGGGACTCGGGGCGCACTTGCGCAACCTGCTCATGAGTAAGGATGCCAGTACGGTGGCCTTAATGGAGGTGACGGACGACGTCAAAGCTCAGTTTAGCACCCAATCCGCGAGCGTGGACTTGCGGTTCTTGGTGCGCGCGTTGGATGCGGTCAACCAAGCCGACGTGCAATACAAGGGCAGCAACCACCAACGGCTGCTCGTAGAATTGACTTTGATGCAACTAGCTTCGTTTACTGAGGCCGAAAAAAAAAAGCCTGAACTGACGCCCATTGAAGCCGGCGCATGGTCGGGAGAAACGCCTCAGCCCAAAGCGCCTGCTGCTCCTGCGCCGTCAGCAGCACCGTCGTCTTCACCGGCCCCGGAGCCAGTGCCTGAACCCAAGCCAGTGCCCGCTGCGGAACAACCCAAGGCCGAAGAACCCAAGGCCGAAGAACCTCCCCAATCTGCCCCAGCACCCGCCCCGGTTCGTGAAAAGCCAAAAGCACCTACCGTACAAGCGATTCCGTCGCTGGGCATAGCGGAGGCCCCTTCGACTTTGATGGACGTCGCGAAGCCCGTGGAGGCCGCCGAGACTGCAGCTGTGCGCGAACAACCGGTCAACGCAGCAGCAGTAGAGAAGGCATGGGAAACCTTCATTACAACCGTCGAGTCAGAAGGGCAGTTCAACCTCCATACAACGCTGAAGGCGACCACCATGGAGTTCGATAAATCCACCATTACGCTGACCGTATTGAATCGATTGCAAACGGAGCAAATCCGGGAGGTGCAGTTGCGTTTGAATCAATACTTCGCTGACCAGCTCGAAAACGACACGTTGAAGTTGATTGTTGAAATGGCTGAGCTCGAATCTGCGACGGCTTCCACGGAATTCATGAACGACCGCGAGCGGTACGATGAGATGGTGAAGAAGAACCCAAAGCTCGACGAATTGCGCAAGCGATTGGATCTTGATTTGCTTGGCTGATACCAGATTAGGAGGTGTCCATCCCGTAGCAGAGGTCTTCTGCACTCAAATTGGGCGTTTTTTTGTGTGAACAATTGAACGCATTGTTCAAGGGCTTGTTATGAAGCCATGAATTGGAAACTGCTCGTCGCCGTCGGAACGGCCCTGTTTTGCTTCTGTACCACCGCTACGGCCCAATCCTTGGGTATCATTCGCGGCCGGGTAAACGATGAGCAAACGAACGAAGCCATTCCTTTTGCCAATGTGATTTTGCAGGGGTCAACGGTGGGTACAACGACGGATTTTGATGGCAATTACGAGTTGGTGGATGTACCCGGGGGCATTCAGAACATCCAAGTCAGCTTTGTGGGCTACGAGCCCAAAACGGTTTTTGAAATCGAGGTCACACCGGCCCGACCGGCTGTGGTGAATGTGGTACTCAAACCGGCCTCCATCGCCATTGAAGAAGCCGAGGTGGTAGGCAGCCGGCGCCCCAATGTGGCGGAAGCGCCGCTGAGCGTTCGCAGCCTCGGTACCAACGAGATCAAACGAAATCCGGGCGGCGGCCGCGACATCAGCCGCGCCCTCCGCACCTTGCCAGGAGTGGCGGCCATCCCGAGTTTCCGCAACGACATCGTCATCCGAGGTGGCGCACCAAACGAGAACCGATTCTACATCGACGGCATCGAAATCCCCAACATCAATCACTTCGCCACCCAAGGCGCAAGCGGTGGACCAGTGGGGATGATCAATGTCGATTTGGTTGAGAACATCGACTTCTATGCTGGCGCTTTTCCGGCCGCTCGTGGCAACGCGCTCAGCTCAGTCATGGAATTCAGCTTCAAGGAGGCCCGCACAGACGAGTGGACGGCCAATATGGTCGTCGGAACCAGCGACCTCGGCTTGACGTTGGAAGGACCGACCGGTGAGAATTCCTCGCTCATTTTCAGCATGCGAAGGAGCTACCTGCAGTTTTTGTTCGAAGCGCTGGGTCTGCCGTTTTTGCCTATTTACAATGACTACCAATTCAAATGGACCGCACGTCCCGATGACAAAAACGCCATTACGGTCATCGGCCTTGGCGCGCTGGACGACTTCGAATTGAACTTGTCCATTGCTGACGACACGTCGGCGACCAATTACCTGGACCAGGTGGCCATCCTCGGCGCGCTCGACGTGCAGAAACAATGGAACTACACCCAGGGCATCCGGTGGGACAACTACCGGGATAACGGGAAATGGACGCTGGTGGCCAGCCGAAACATGCTCAACAACCGGGCCTTTAAGCACCTCGACAACGACGTGGAAGCCCCACTGATCCGGGATTACCTCTCGCAGGAAATCGAAAACAAATTTCGCGTGGAGCGCAAGCTGTTTGGGGACGCCGGTTGGGAGGCCACCTTGGGCGCGGGCTATGAATATGTCAAGTACAACAACAGCACCACGGAACAGCGCTACAATCCGGCTGAAGGCTCTTTGGATTCGGTGGCATTTGCCTCGGATTTGAAGGCACACAAGTACGGGGCGTTCGGAACCGTCAACCGGAAGGTGCTCGACGAACGCTTGACCTTGTCAGCTGGTTTCCGGATGGACGGTTCGACCTTGGGCGAGGGCCTCCGCAATCCGATTCAACAGTTCTCTCCTCGTTTTTCAGCGTCGTATGCTTTCGCACCGGGCTGGACGCTCAATGCCAACACCGGTCGTTACTTCCAGCTTCCGGCGTACACCATCCTCGGGTACGTCGAGGACGGCGAGCGCATCAATGCAGGAGCAGACGCCCGCTACTTGAGCAACAACCAAGCCGTCGCCGGCATCCGGTGGGAAGGAGGCAAACGCAACATCGTTGCCTCCCTCGAGGGTTTTTGGAAAGGCTACCAAAACGCTCCGGTCAGTATGCGTCAGGGCGTGCCGCTCGCCAATTTGGGGGCGGATTTCGGTGTAGTCGGAAACGAGGCGGTTGCCTTCAATGGCACCGGGCGCTCCTACGGGGCGGAAGTGCTGCTCCAGCAGCGACTTTATGAAGGCTTTTACGGTTTGCTTGCGTACACCTTTGTACGCAGCGAGTATGCCACAGAACAAGGTGATTATGTGCCTTCCAGCTGGGACAATCGACACATCTTGAGCGTTACCGGCGGCAAGAAATTCGAAGGCGGCTGGGAAATTGGCTCGCGCCTGCTGTTCAGTGGCGGGCTCCCGTACACGCCAGTTGACCTGGAATCATTGGCCATCGAAACGTGGGGTTTTTACGGTCGGCCGCTGCTGGACTACAGCCGGCTCAACACCGAACGCAACGGTGCGTTTCACCAATTGGACATCCGCCTTGATAAGAAGTGGTTCTTCGAACGCTGGTCACTTGACGTATTCGTTGAAGTGCAGAACGCGACGGGAGCAGCCGTTCCACAGCCGACGTTCATCGATGTGGTGCGTAATCCGCTCAATGGCCAACCCGTTCCGTCCGTCACCAAGCCCGGGTACTACGATGAGCGGGAATTGGATCCCAGCACGGGCGCCGTGTTGCCGGCATTGGGCTTGATTGTCGAACTTTGATGCATGCACAATGAGCATTGGAGCGAAGGACAAAGTTGGTCGTGCCTGCCGCATGCAGTGGCATGTTTCGCATTGACATTTTGGATTCAAGCGAATGTTGGGGTGGCCTGGTCTGCAGTGCCGCTGGTCATGGGGCTGGTGTTCATGGCGTGTGAGTCGGGCTTCGTATGGGACACCAAGGCGCTAAGGGGCCGTTCCTACACCGGATGGAAGGTGAGGGGGCAATTGGTGGCATGGGGGAAGTGGAAATCCGTGCCAGCTGCCTCAGCCGTGCAATTGGAACGTACCCGGGAGTCCATGATGAACCGACGAGGAGCTCCGCGTTCCGTCAAAATCGATTCGTGGGAATTGCAATGGCAAGATGAGGACGGAACGTGGCATCCGCTTCATGATTTCACCGATCGGCACTTGGCGCAGACCGTCTTGTCCTATGTCAAACAATCGCTTCACTGCTAAGCCATGCGGGTCGATAAATACCTCTGGTGCATCCGCGCATTCAAAACCCGCTCCTTGGCGACCAACCACTGCCGGGAGGGAAAAGTGTTCGTCGGTGACAAGGCGGTAAAACCGGCCCAGGAAATCCGCACAGGCGAGGTCATCCGCGTCCGCAAAGGGGCCGTTTACTTTGAATGGGAGGTGGTCGACTTCCCAAAGAGTCGCGTGTCAGCGGCGCTCGTGCCGGATTACGCGCGGGACATCACGCCCGAATCCCAACGCCAAAAACTCGAAGAAATCCGGGCGGCGCAGCGGGATCTTATGCGACCGGTTGGTCGGCCCACTAAACGCGATCGCCGCGATTGGGAGAAGTACTTTAAGGATTAACTCACGCCCCATGTTCGAAGCCCGTTCCATTGCTGCTGCTGAAACGCGATCCTTGCGCCACCGGGTGCTTTGGCCGCACAAACCAAGCCCCGAAGTCTGCACCATAGACGTGGATGAAGCCGATCACGCGCATCACGTCGGGGCGTTCAACGCGAAAGGCGAACACGTTGGGGTGTGCTCCTTGTTTCACCAGCGTTCGGACCGGTTTCCGGAAGCCCTTCCGGTCGATGACGACGTCTACCGACTGCGCGTCATGGGCACCTTGCCCGAAGTTCGCGGCCAAGGAGCAGGGGCAGCCATCGTGCGGTATGCGGCGAACTGGAGCCGCGAGCAAGGGGCACTCTGGCTGTGGTGCGACGCCCGCGAAGTGGCCTTTCCATTTTACGAGCGCATGGGATTCGAATTTGTCTCCGAAGGCTATCACGTTCCGGACATCGGACCCCACCGGATGATGGCGCTGAAGCTCTAAATTTGCCCGCACACATTTTATCCATGCCGGACATTTCTGCCAAGGGCAAGGCCATGCCCGATAGCCCGATTCGCAAGCTTGCCCCCTTCGCAAACGCCGCCAAAGAACGCGGCACGCACGTCATTCATTTGAACAT
>CAXREW010000342.1:0-4395 GCA_964229455.1 Flavobacteriaceae bacterium
CAAGGTCAAGAGCAACGCCGTGGCCAGCACATTGGAAACCAGCGTACCCCAAGGGGAGAGCCACCCGAGCTTGCTGATCCCCAAACCGAGGCTGTACCGGACGAGGCTGCCGAGCCCGCCACCGATGAAAACGGCGAGGAAATTCATTCGAGGTTCATGGGGGTTCCGACGAGGTTGTTTTGGACGCGCCACATGACGTAGCCGATGAAGGCGCCAAGCAGCATGCCACCGGCAATGTCGAGGGGGAAATGCACCCCGAGGTAAATGCGGCTGTAACCAATGAGGGCTGCCCATCCGAGCAGCACCCACACCCACGTTCCGCCGCCAAGTAGGAGCCCGAAGTACAGCGCGATACCGGTGTAGTTGGCCGCGTGCGAACTCACGAATCCGAAGCGTCCACCTCGGTAGGGTTGGGCTTCGCCCGGTGGCGTCACGAGGTGCACGTCATCGCGTAATTCGATGGAGTGCGAAGGTCTGAACCGCTGAACGCCGGGCTTGATGATCCGCGCGCTGATGACATCGGTGCCGGTGATGCACAGCGCGAGGAAAAACACCCGTACGAGGGTGCGGTCCCACGTTCGGTCAGATTTTTTCCAGAGCTCCCACAGCAAGAGCAGGTAGAGCGGAGTCCACCACCACAGGCCCGACACGGCCCACATGATCTGGTCGCCACCCGGCCACGGGGTGTTGAACAGCTTGAAGAGCGCGAAGTCGAGGTTAATGAGCGTCTCTGCCATCCGAGGTGGGCGCTGTTACGCGTAGAGCTGGTCGATTTCGCCTTGGTAATGCTCCTTGATGGGCTTGCGCTTCAGCTTGAGCGTTGGCGTCAACTCACCGTTTTCAATCGCGAACATCGTTGGCAAAATGCGGATGGCCTTGACCTTTTCCCATTTCGCGAACGGCTCCATCAATCGATCAACGTCCTCTTGGATGCGCGTAGCAATCCGTGCGTCGTTTCGGATGCCCTCCATTCCGGGGAACGGGTGGTTCTTGCGCTTGCACCATTCTTCCACCGCGTCGGCGTTCGGAACGACCAGTGCACCGGGGAATTTTTGGCCATCGCCGACCACCATGACCTGTTCGATGAATAAGGAAGCTTTGAGGGCATTTTCGAGGAGTTGAGGCGCGACGTACTTACCACCTGACGTCTTGAACATCTCTTTCTTGCGGTCGGTGATTTTCAAGAAACCGTCGTCCATGCGGCCGATGTCGCCCGTGTGGAACCAATCGTCGGTCATGACTTCAGCCGTTTTCGCTTCGTCCTTGTAGTACCCCATCATCACGTTGAATCCGCGAACGAGGATTTCGTCGTCCGAACCGAATTTGACCTCCACGCCTTCGATGAGTTTACCGACGTAACCAATGCGCATCAGGCCGGGTTCGACGTCGGAGTTCACCGTCACCACGGGGCTGGTCTCGGTCAGTCCGTAGCCTTCATAAATCGGGATGCCCGCCGCACAGAAGAAGCGCGCGAGGCGAGGGGCCAATGCGGCCGAACCTCATGCCACCGCTCGGATGTTGTCGAGTCCGAGGGCGGTCTTGACCTTGCTGAAGACCAACTTGCGGGCGATGCCCAATTTCCATTCGTAAAAGCCGCCGTTCTGGCCGTCGGGCTCCCACTGCAGCGCGAGGTCCACGGCCCAGTTGAAGATGGCCGCTTTGGCGCCGCCGGCTGCCCGTCCTTTCTGAACGATGCCGTCGTAGAATTTCTCCAGCAAACGCGGCACGGCCGTGAAAACTGTGGGTTGGCTGTAGGCCAAATCCTCTTTGATCGTCTCGAGGCTTTCGGCAAAGTAGATGTTGGCTCCGATGTACATGTACAAGTAGTGCAGCATGCGTTCGAAAATGTGGCACACCGGTAAGAAGCTCAACACCCGGTAATCCGAGTCCATGAGCACAGGCGGGATCCGCGGGATGCTCTTCATGACCGTCTGGGTGATGTTGTTGTGGCTGAGCATGACCCCCTTGGGTGTGCCCGTCGTACCGGAGGTGTAAATGATGGTTGCCAAGTCCTCGGGCTTGACGGCTGCCATACGGGCATCGAGTTCGGCCTGCTGGGCATCGCTTCCCGCCTCGGCGATGGCGGACCAGTGCTTGCCGTTGCCGTGCTCAAACATAAATACGTGTTCCAGTGAAGGGATTTTGTCCTTGATGGACATCACCTTGTCGTACAATTCTTGGTTGCTGACCGCACAGTACCGGCTCTCGCTGTGGTTGAGGATGTACTCGTAATCCGCTTCCGTCATCGTGGGGTACAGCGGGCAGTTGATGGCGCCCACCGACATGATGGCGTGGTCCATGATGTTCCACTCGCAGCGGTTGTTGTGCGACACCAAGGCCACTTTGTCGCCGGCGTTAATGCCCATGGCAATCAAACCGCGCGCGGTGCGGTCGACGGCTGCGACGAATTGTTCAGTTGAGTACGAGACGCGGTTGCCGTTGTTCGGCATCGACATCATCAGGTCCAAAGGGCGATTGGCCAATTGGTACCGGGGAAAATCAAATAAGCGAGTTGGTTGGCTCATGGTCGTGAATTTGCGTCCTGCCCGTTGGAAAAGTGTCCGGTGGACAGGTTTGGCAATTTAACACACAGGCCAAAGAATGCAAGGAAATTTACAAGGCGTTTCCGCAGTGCTTGCAGAAGCCTGCGTCTGGATCATGGCCGTCTCGTCCACAGTCTGGACAGGCTTGCGTCGAAACACTTCCCGCCGATGCGCCTTTGCGGATCATCTCCACCCCAATTATGCCCGTGGGCACGGCGATGATGGCGTAGCCGATGATCATCATGCACGAGGCGATGACCTGACCTGCAATGGTTTGAGGGGCGATATCGCCGTAGCCGACGGTGGTCACTGTAACTATGGCCCAGTAAATGCTTTTCGGAATGCTCGAAAACCCAGATTGCCCGTCTTCTACGAGGTACATCAGCGTACCCAGGATGGTCACGAGGGCCAAGACCACACTCAAGAAGACGATGATGCGCCTGCGGCTTGTCCGCAGGGCGGTCTGAAGGCCGCGGGCTTCTTCAATGAAGCCGACCAACTTCAACACGCGAAATGCCCTCAGCAGACGCAGGATGCGAATGATCCGCAAGCTGCCCGATCCGGGAATGAGCAGTCCGACGAACGTGGGGAGGATGGCCAGCAGGTCGACGAGGCCAAAAAAGCTGGTGGCGTAGCGCAGCGGTCGCTTGACCACGAGCAGCCGGGTGATGTATTCAATGGTGAAGAGCCCCGTGAATACCCATTCAAGTGCCACAAAGGTGCCGCGGTAGCGGTCGTGCCAATCTGGTACCGATTCGGCCATCACGGTGACTACGCTCGCTACGATGAGCCAAAGTAAGAGCACGTCGAACCGTTTGCCGGCCGGCGTGTCCGCTTCGAAAATGATTTCGTGCAGGCGTTCGCGGGAACCTTTCATGTCCCGAATATCGGAGAATTAGCGGAAGTTGGGCGCCACCACCAAGTCTTTGCTGCCTGGGGTGTGCACATAAAACCCTTGGCCGCTCTTCACACCGAGGTGACCGGCTGTGACCATGTTGACCAACAGCGGACATGGAGCGTATTTGGGGTTGCCGAGCCCTTCATGCAGCACGCGCAAGATGCTCAGGCAGACGTCCAATCCGATGAAGTCGGCCAATTGCAGGGGACCCATGGGGTGTGCCATTCCGAGTTTCATGACCGTATCGATGGCCTCGACATCCGCGACGCCTTCGTGCAGCGTGATGATGGCCTCATTGATCATGGGCATCAAAATGCGGTTGGCCACAAATCCCGGGTAGTCGTTGACTTCCACAGGGACCTTGCCCAATGCCTTGGAAAGCTCCATCACAGCGGAGCATGTGGCGTCGCTGGTGGCGTATCCGCGGATAACTTCCACCAATTTCATGACCGGTACTGGGTTCATGAAGTGCATGCCGATGACCTGCTCGGGGCGGTTGGTCGCCGCTGCGATTTGGGTGATGGAAATCGAAGAAGTGTTGGTAGCGAGGATGCAATCGGTAGGTGCTGCAGCGTCCATGGCCTTGAAGATGCTCAGTTTGAGGTCGGTGCGCTCGGTAGCGGCTTCGACGATGAGGTTGGCGTTGGCCACGCCCTCATCCATGGCTGTGCTGGTGCGGATGCGGCCCAACGTGGCCTCTTTGTCCGTTTCTGAGATCTTTTCTTTTTTGATGAGCCGGTCGAGGTTGCGGCCGATGGTGCTCAGTGCCCGTTCGAGGGCGGCGTCTTGTACATCGATCAGGGTAACATTGAATCCCGATTGCGCAAATACGTGGGCGATGCCGTTGCCCATCGTTCCTGCGCCGATGACTGCGATTTCCTTCATGTGGTTATTTCTTGGCAGCAGCTTTTTTGGCGCCGGGCTTTTTGGCGGCCGGCTTCTTCGCTGCATTCT
>CAXREW010000343.1:0-3663 GCA_964229455.1 Flavobacteriaceae bacterium
GATGCAGCGGGAGAGGCTTTTGACAAAGTGGCCAAATTGATGGGGCTACCGTACCCTGGAGGGCCTGTGTTGGATCGCATGGCCGCCGAAGGTGATGGCTCGGCCTTCGCATTTACCAAACCGAAAGTGCCTGGGTTGGACATGAGCTTCAGTGGGCTGAAAACCCAAATCTGGCAATTCCTGCAGCAGCAAGTGCAGCGTGATCCCGCATTCATCGAAGCCCGTAAGAACGACATTGCTGCGAGCGTTCAATGTGCCATTCTTGACATCCTCATGGAAAAGGTCGAGGGAGCCGTCGAGCAAACCGGAATCTTGCGTGTTGCCATCGCCGGAGGGGTTTCCGCCAACCGGGGTTTGCGCGCCCGGCTGAAGGCCAAAGAGGAACCCGCTGGATGGGAGGTGTTCATCCCACCCATGGCGTATTGCACGGACAATGCCGCGATGATTGCCATGGCTGGTAGCCTGATGTTTGAAGCCGGAGCCCATGGAAGCCTCAGGGACGAGCCGGTTCCTCGTTGGGCATTCTAACTCGCCTTGCGCTCTTCGTTTGCGTGCCAGGTAGGCTCCAGCGCCCACAAAGGGAGGGTCATCCGCGCCATCACACCGCGTTCGAATGGATGCCCCTCTGGGCAGTCCAAAATCTCCAGTTGACCCCGGTGACGCAACAGCGCGAGTCGCTCCTTGACGATGGCCGTGCCACGTGATTTGTGACCGCTTTTTGGGTCGGCCTTTGGACGGATGCCCGTTCCGTTGTCGCACACGGCGATGACAAGGTCCTGGTCATGCCAGTGGACGTTGATGGCAAGGGATGGCTCACTTACACCGGTGCCGGACAATCCATGCCAAATGGCATTTTCCACGAGCGGTTGGAGGATGAAGAGCGGGCAAGGAATGACGGTCGGTACGACATCCGGCGCGATGTTCCATTGGAATTGAATGGATTCTGCCAAGCGCGTTCGTTCCAGTTCTAGGTACTGGTCGACATGGTCCATTTCCTGGGCCAACGGCCCCAAAACGCGGTCTTGCGACATGAATCCGAGCATGAGCAACCGACGAAACCGACTGAAGACGGTTCCGGCTTTTTGGCTGTCTCCTTCTTGCAGCAAATTCTGAATCCCCGTCAACACGTTGAAAATGAAATGGGGGTTCATCTGGGATTTGAGGTGGCGGCGCTTGGTCTCACGAACTTGTTCTTTCAGCAGCACATTTTGTTGCGCTTGGGACACACTCTGCATCAAAAGCTGTTTTTGAATCAACTGTTCCCGTGTGTTCTCGGAATGTCCCAGCAGTGAGCGCAGGCTGATGCCGTACCAGATGCCATTAATGCCTGCGACTGCGACGGAACTCCAACGCAGTGAGGTCCATTCCAATCCATCGGTCACTTGGTTCTGCGATACCACTTCAAATCCGAGGATTCCGACAGATGAGGCGAGCAGCGCAACGGCCGAGGCCGCAAGCCAACGCTGTGGCGAGGAAATCAGTTGAGGAAACCGCTTGGCGATGCCATTCAAGTTGTACCAAATACCGACACTAACCAAGAGCAGGAGCGCGAGGCCCAGGAGCAAGGGCCAATGGGGCAGGAATTCGGTCGACGCCATGCCGTCGAAAATAGGCCACGCGCCGGATTTGCACCTGTTCACTTCACAGGCGTTGCAATTGGCTTTAAAACTGTAAGGCTTGGTGCAAGGAGAATTATACCTCCTGGTCGTCGGTTACGTACGCCTTGCGCAAAGCGCTCTGCAGCTTGCGGGAGTACTCGTCCTTCAACCAGTTTTTGTAAGTCTCGGTCGTCTTCGCAATGCACTTTGAGTACAGGCGGATGCGGTACGCAATGTCTCCTTCCAACTCTTTTGCGAGCTCAAAGGCATCCCACAGGTCTTCACTCACATAGCGAATGATCTGCACGTGATGCGCAATGCTCAGTTCGATGGCCTCTTTCGGGCGCCCACCTGCGCGCGTGACCCGGACGTAGGCCTCAGCCATGTTGAAGTCGGGGTCGGGCCCTCCTTGGAGCTTTTCCATCAACTCATCGGAGTATTCGAAGACGAATTCGTCCTCAATTTCCTCATCGGTGTAGAGGCCTTCGATGTAGGAGTTCGGTGACTTGAAGATTTCAGCCCAGTTGATGTGCGATTCCCACAGACCAAACCGACGAGCGTTGTTGCCCAGGTCAATCACGTTGAAGTCGCGCTTCTTGGGAAGAATCCGCGACCCTCGACCAATCATCTGGTGGTAGAGTGTCAAGGATTTGGTTGCTCGGTTGAGGATGATGGTTTGTACTGATGGAGAGTCAAATCCCGTGGTCAAAATGGAGACCGAGCTGAGGATGGCGTCGGGCTTTTTCTCAAACCACTCCAAGATTTCCTGCCGTTCTTTCTCGCTGTGGGTGTTGTCCAAGTGCATGCACTCGTAGCCCTCTTCGATGAACATGGCTTGAACCTGCTTGGAGGTGTTGCTGCCGTTGTTGAAGATGAGGGTTTTGGTGCCCTTGGCCTTCTCCTCATATGCGTACAACAATTTCTCCTGCATGAGGTAGTTGCCGTACAGCCGCTCCGAACTGCTGACGGTGTAGTCCCCGTTGATGCCAATCTTCAGCGAGCGCAAGTTGACGTCGTAGCTGTAGGTAACCGCCTTGGCGAGGAATTCTTGCTCCACGAGCGAGGAAATGGATTCACCGACGATGAGCTCGTTGTAGTTGTCCTTCAGCGGAAGCTTGACGTTGGAACTCAGTGGTGTGGCGGTCACGCCGAGGATAATCTGGTTCGAAAAGTGCCCAAACAGCTTGCGGAAACTGTTGTAGTGGGCCTCATCGATTACGACCAGGCCCAAATTTTCGAATTCAATGCGCTCGTCGTTCAGGCGGTTGTTAAGCGTTTCGACCATGGCCACGAAGCACCAGTGATCGTCCTCCTCGTCCAGTTCCTTGACTTTGCTGTTGATGATTTTGTTCGGAATGCCGATGTCCGTCAGCATCCGGCTCGTCTGTCCGCACAATTCAATGCGGTGCGTCAAAATCAATACACGCTTGCCCGTTTTGAGGATGTAGCGCTTGGCTAATTCAGAGAAGATTACCGTTTTCCCGCCTCCCGTTGGCAGTTGAAACAACAAGTTGTACTTGTCCGGAAACTTTTCCATCCGCGACATGAGCGTGTTGATGGCATTTTCCTGGTACCCGTAGAGGTTTTTCCCTTTGTTGGCTTCCAGTTGTTTCTTCAGCTCGAGGTCGGTCAATGACAAAGCGACGGGTGATTTGGGTGGCGAAAAACGCCGTAGGGACAATTGCGAAAGGGCAAAAGTACCGTGTAGATTCCTTACCTGAAAGGAATTGGTCGGATAGGTTTTCAACGAAAGACGGTACGGCATTGGAAAACCGAATCGTGCCCTTCATTTTTGCCCATGCTTTTTGACCAGCTTCCAGCGGAATGGGGTGCCCAATTGCACGTGCCTGATGAGGTGTTGGAGGCCATTGATGCCTCGGTGCAGCGAGAACGCAGCGAAAGCATTTGTTACCCGCCCGCAGGCCTTGAGTTTCAGGCCTTGGAACTCGTTTCGCCCGACGCTGTGAAGGTGGTCATCTGCGGACAAGATCCCTACCACGGTCCCGGCCAAGCGCATGGATTGGCTTTTTCAGTGGCCTCCGGTGTGGCGCATCCTCCTTCGTTG
>CAXREW010000344.1:0-7765 GCA_964229455.1 Flavobacteriaceae bacterium
GCCATTTTCCAGGTTCGTCGCTCCCAACGGTCCATTCCTTGCCATTTTGCTCGGCTCGCTTCCGTCAGAGCAACGACGTTCACCCAACCCGCGTCAGGAACCAGGCCCGCACCATGCGGCGCCTTGATGCTTTCGTGTAGCTCCTCGGCTTTGAGCAATTCAATAAATGGAGAAACTCCGTGTCCGCCGGTGGCGCGTTCCGCCCAACGCTCGGCGTACTCCTCGTTGGGGAAGATCCGTACGATGGGAACATCGCGCCAGAGCGTCGCGCCGACCTGCGATCCGATCAATTGGTACCGGGCGCGCGCCTCATCCGGCTGCGCCCGGGCAGTCCATTGGGGCAGCATGCGCTTGAATGAAACGGGATTCGACATGCCAGCGGCCACATCCGATGCCGCTGGGCTGCCGTCGCTCCACACGGCAAAAGAGCAGCCGCGCAGGTGCAATTCCCATGCGACAAGGCAGCCGGCGAGTCCGTCGCCGACAATCAATACATTTCGAGGTTCTGGGCTCATCAGCTCGCTTCGAGCACCCCGAGTTCGTCGCCGACTTTGCGAAAGGCTTCAATGGCCCGATCCAAGTGCTCACGGGTGTGGGCTGCGGACAGCTGCACCCGGATGCGCGCTTCTCCTTTGGGAACCACCGGATAGAAGAACCCGATGACGTAGAGACCTTCTTCAAGCAATCGATTGGCCATGACTTGGGACAACTTGGCGTCGCCCAGCATGACCGGAACAATTGCCGACTCGCCGTCTTTGATGGGGAGCCCGACGCGGCGCATGCCCGCTTTGAAGTATGCCGTATTCTCCTCGAGCCGGTCGCGGAGTTCGGTGGACTCGCTCAGCATGTTGAACACCTCCAACGACGCCCCGACAATGCTCGGAGCCAAGCTGTTCGAGAACAGGTACGGCCGCGACCGCTGGCGCAGCATCTCGATGATTTCCTTTCGCCCGGTCGTAAACCCGCCCATGGCACCACCCATGGCCTTGCCGAGGGTGCCGGTGATGATGTCGACCCGACCCAAGGCGTCGCGCAATTCAATGCTCCCACGGCCTGTTTTGCCAATGAAGCCCGTCGCATGGCATTCATCGACCATCACGAGCGCGTCGTACTGTTCCGCGAGGTCGCAGATTTTGTCAATTTGCGCTACGTACCCGTCCATCGAGAACACCCCGTCGGTCACGATCACCTTGAACCGGTGATTGGCCGCTTGGGCTTTTCGGAGTTGTCCTTCCAAATCCGCCATGTCGTCATTCGCGTACCGGTAGCGCGCCGCTTTGCACAAGCGCACTCCGTCGATGATGCTGGCGTGGTTCAACGCATCGGAAATGATGGCATCGTCCGGGCCGAGCAACGGCTCGAATACCCCGCCGTTCGCGTCGAATGCTGCGGCGTACAAAATGGTGTCTTCGGTGTGGTGAAACTCCGCAATCTTCGCTTCGAGTTCCTTGTGAATGTCCTGGGTACCACAGATGAACCGCACACTTGACATGCCAAAACCATGGGTGTCGATGGCGCGTTTGGCCGCTTCACACACCCGTGGATCACTGCTCAATCCGAGGTAATTGTTCGCACAAAAATTGAGGACTTTCGACCCGTCGGTCAGCGTAATTTCAACGTCTTGAGCGCCCGCAATGATGCGTTCTGACTTGAACAGACCGGCGGCGGTGATTTGCTCGAGCTCAGACTCGAGGTGGGATTGCATGGAACCGTACATGCCTCAAAATTAGGTCAAAACCCGCGCGTCCAACGCACCGATTTGGCCGACGCAACACCCAAGATGACGGACTCGTTCTCGGCCAGATGACCGACCGGTATTCCGTGTACGACGGGCGTGGTGACGGGCACGTGTTCCGCCAGCATTTGCCGCACATCCTGTCCGAACGGATTGTCCACCGCTTGCCCGTCAGCGATGGTATTATCGTGCAAGTCGGTAAAGCCCCCTGCCAAAACGCCTCGGACGCGGTCAAAGACCCCCGCCAGCCGGAACGCCAGCAACATTCGGTCCACGTGGTAGAGGTATTCATCCAAATCCTCCAGCAGCAACCACGCCTCCTCAATCGGTGGAAAGTAGGGCGTGCCAAGCAGGCTGTACAACACCGATAAGTTGCCCCCAACGACGGCGGTTTCTCCCGCTTCACGCCCGTCCTCCCTTTGTCCCAACGCCCGCCACACGTCTTGCTGGATGCGCGCAGATGCTTGGCCGTAGGTACTCGCCACGGGTGCATGCAGCGACGCAATGCCCTGGACCTGGGCCCACCCGTGCAACGCCGTTATGTCGCTGAACCCCATCAACCACGTGGGGTCGGCCGCAAAGGCGTCGGCATCCAACAGCGGCAACAGCCGGCCACAACCATAGCCCCCACGCATCGCCCAGATAGCGCGCACCTGCTCATCGGCAAAGCCCGCATTGAGGTAGTTGGAACGGTGCGCATCCGACCCGCCAAACTGCCCGGCCCGCTCGAGCAGCCCGTCGTAAACGATGGGCGTGAAACCCGCTGCACGGACATGCGCTTCCGCGGCAGCGACTTGCTCGGCGGTCACAAACCGCGCGGGAGCCGCGAGGAGAACACCGTCGCCCGACTGCAGCGCCTTGGGGATTTGGCAGGGGAATGGCATGATTCCACGCAAGATGGGAACGGATGCGGAAAATGCCCGAAATTCGCACCACTTTAAAGCGCACCATGGCATCCACCCCCTCATACCGGTACCCCAAACGTTTGATGATGACGTCGGCCTTGCCATATGCCAACGGCCAGATTCACATCGGCCACGTCGCCGGCGCCTACCTGCCGGGTGACATCCGTGCGCGCTTCGAGCGCATGGCCGGGTCGGACGTGGTGTGGGTGTGCGGCAGCGATGAACACGGTGCGGCCATCACGTTGCGGGCGAAGAAAGACGGGGTCACCCCCCGGGAAATCGTCGACCGATACCATGAAGAAATGCAGCAGGCGTTCGAAGGATTGGACATGTCGTTCGACCATTATTCCCGAACGTCCAGCGAGCGCCACCACGGCGTTGCCCAGGATTTTTTCCTAACCCTGCTCGAGAAGGGCAGCTTCGAAGTCAAGACGGAAGCCCAGTTCTACGACCCCGAAGCAGACCAGTTCTTGGCGGACCGGTACATCACCGGCACCTGCCCCAAATGCGAAGCGGACGGCGCGTACGGCGACCAGTGTGAGAAATGCGGCAGCGCCTTGTCTCCCACCGACCTCATCAACCCCACCTCCACCCTGAGCGACGCCACGCCTGTACTCAAGGACACGACCCTGTGGTATCTGCCCATGGGCCGTCACGAAGGGTGGCTCAAAGCGTACATCGAAAACGGCACGTTCGAAGGCCAACCGCATCACGACGCATCGACTTGGAAAGCGCACGTGAGCGGCCAATGCCGCAGCTGGATTGACAGCGGACTGCAGAGCCGTGCCATGACCCGCGACCTGGACTGGGGCGTGCCCGTCCCCGTTGAAGGCGCAGACGGGAAGGTCCTGTACGTCTGGCTCGACGCCCCCATTGGGTACATCACCTCGACCATGGAGTGGGCCGAAAAAACCAGCGCCCAGTGGGAGGATTGGTGGAAATCCGACGAAGCGGAATTGATCCACTTCATTGGCAAGGACAACATCGTCTTCCACTGCCTCATCTTCCCCATTTTGCTCCGGGAACACGGCGGCTACATCCTGCCTTCGAACGTTCCGGCCAATGCGTTCATGAACTTGGAAGGTGATAAGATTTCAACCTCGCGCAATTGGGCCGTGTGGGTCAATGAGTTCCTAAACGAGTTCCCCGGGAAAAGCGATGAGCTGCGTTACGTCCTTGCGAGCATCATGCCCGAGCAAAAGGACAGCGAATTCACCTGGGCTGATTACCGCGACCGGGTGAACAATGAATTGGCCGACGTGCTTGGCAACTTTGTGAACCGCGTGTTGGTGCTGACCCGCAAGTACTACGAAGGATCCGTGCCTGCCGTCAGCGAAGCCGACTTGAACGAGGCCGACCGCGACGTGCTCGACGCGCTGTCAGCGGCTCCTGCGCAAATCGCAGACCTCATCCGACGTAACCGCTTCCGAGACGCCCTGCAAGCCGCCATGGGCATTGCGCGCTTGGGCAACAAATACATGACCGAACAGGAACCGTGGAAGGCTTTTAAGACCGATCCCGAGCGGACAGCGGTCATCCTCAATACGTGCATCCAAGTCGCTGCCAACTGTGCAGTGCTCATGGAGCCGTTCTTACCTAAGACCGCGACCAAGTTGCAAGGCGCATTCGGCATCGCACAGCCCACGTGGGCCGATGCCGTACCCGGCATGGTTCAGGCCGGAACCACCTTAGGCGAACTGCCCATCCTGTTCGAAAAAGTAGAAGCTGAAGTCGTGGATGCCCAAGTGGCCAAACTTGAATCAGCCCGTGCAGAAGCCACCGGTGGCCGAGCGGAATGCGAACCCCAAAAAGAGATCATGACATTTGAAGATTTTCAAAAACTGGACTTGCGCGTCGGCGAGGTCGTCGCGTGCGAACGGGTTCCCAAGGCGGACCGCCTGTTGAATTTAACCATCCGCACCGGTCTCGATGAACGTACCGTGCTGAGTGGCATTGCCGAGCATTTCACACCGGAAGAGGTGGTGGGACGACGAGTAACCTTGTTGGTCAACTTGGCGCCGCGCAAAATCCGCGGCATCGAGAGCCAGGGCATGGTGCTCATGGCGGAGACAGCTGACGGATCGCTGCGTTTCGTGACGCCGGAAGAAGGCACGCAAGCCGGCGACGTTATTCGCTAAAATTTCCCCGCTCCAAAACGCAACCTCAGCCCGAAGTCTTGCGTATTTTTGCCGATGCTTTGCCGATATAGCTCAGCTGGTAGAGCAACGCATTCGTAATGCGTAGGTCTGCGGTTCAAGTCCGCATATCGGCTCCAGAAAAGTCGCCCTCGAGGCGGCTTTTTCTGTTTAGAACATCATTTTGAGCGTCGCCGAGAGGGTGCGGCCATACGCCCAGTAGCCTTCGAGCTTGCCGTTCTCCACCGTTCCCTGAATTTTCTCGCCGGTCTGCGGATCCGTCACGAACGTTTCGAAACCATCGCTGATGTAGATATTGTTCAGTGCATTCTGCACATTCAAACTGGCCATCCAGTTCATGCCCGCCGCCTCAAACCGGTAACTGCCGCGAAGGTCGAGGTACCCGTACGCCGGCAACATGACCGGTTGCAACCCCGCGCGGTCCGGATTCGTACGGTCGGTGTCCACTTGGAAGCGAGCGTAGAGGTTCCAGTTGTACACGTAATTGGCCCCGAGTCGCAGGCGCTTCGTCACGTTGAAGTTGGAGAGGAAGCCCACCTGCGATTGCGGCGCGTCGCTGACCTTCAAGCCCGCGGAGTAGATGTAGAGGGTCTCGAGGACTTGCCCACCTTCTTCGGAAGTAATCTCCGCATTGACGTCGTTGTCCCAACGCCAGTTGCCGAAGGAAGCCATGCCGCCGATTTCCGCCCATGCTGTGGGGCGGGTGCGCCATTCAATCTCCACGCCCTCGTGCGTCTGGATCAAGCCGGTGATGAACGCTCGGTATTCAGTTCCGTCGGGGCGCAGCAACGGGCTGCTCATGATGCTCTTGTCGCGCCATTGGGTATGATAGGCGTTCAAATCAAAGGAAATTCCACGCCAGCGGAATCGGTAACCGGCCTCGACGGCGGCGACCTTCTCGTTGGTCAAGCGGTCGTTGCTCAACACGTTGGAATAGTTCGTGAAGACGTAGCGGATGAACGGCGCACGTGAGTAGTAGCCCCCGTTGAGGTACAGGTGGCTGGTCTCACCGAGGCGCACACTGCCGCCCGCTTTCAGGTTATAGCCGACGCTGCTCGCCTTTTGGGACTTGATGCCGTAAACGAACTCTTCCGTGGTTTCGAGTTCGCCCGTCTGCTCGTTGACCTGCGTGACTTCCTGTACCCCTGTCTCTTCATACCGGAAGTACTTGTAAGGATCGATGCGGCGATAGGTGGTATAAGAAATGGTGACGGCGCCGAACAAGCTGAACCGGTCGTCCTTGTATTCCACTTGGCCAAACCCTCCGGCATACTGCACGCGTCCGATGTCGTCGTAATCTACTTTGTCACCGGGTTGGGCCATCAAAGCGTAATCCGGGTTGACGCCGTAGCCGTCGCTGCTGCTAAAGGACTGGAGATAGAAATCTCCCCCGAGGAGGTTGTTCACACGGGTGAAGTGCTTGCCGCTGTAATACCGGGCATCCACCCCTGCCATCAGGCTCACGCGGTCGTTGACTTCGTGCCGCAACGTGGAGAGGATTCCGGTCCAAAAATGCTCGTTGTGCGCATTTTCGATGACGCTGCGGCTGCGCCCCCCGACGATCGTATCGTTTCCCACCACAATGGGATCGCCGAACTCGTGGAGCGTGTCGATCCACGCCTGTGCGTCCACGTCATAGGCAATCTGGTCAGCCGCGTACGTGACAGGCTGGGAATTGTTCTCATTGGAATCCCAGAGGTAATCCCAATTCAGGGACGTTTTGACCGAGCGTTCCACGCCTGCAGTGTCCACGTACGTCTCGCTGACGCGGGGGTTGCTGGTGCCGTCGTAGCGCGAGCCGTAGCCCTTGCCCGTGCTGATGTAAAAACTGGTGGCGAGGTTGGTGCGCTCGCTCAACTGCCAGTAGTCGTTCAAGGCAAACTGGGGTTTGTGGGACCCGTTGACGCGAGCATTCAAGACTTCATTCTCCTGCCCACCCCGGTTGAGGTACCCCCAGTCGTCATTCCATCGGTGCGCCTCATAGCCGAGGTTTTGGATGTCGTTGAAACGGTCCACGGTCAGCTGGCCCCGGCGTTGGCCGTGGGTCTGGGGGGCGCCGATGGCCGTGAAGACGAGGCGATGTGCCCCGAAATCTTTGGCCGCGGTGAGGAAGTAGCTCCAGGCGTCAATAAACGTGGCATCGACGTAGGCATTGCCCATGGTTCGGCTGCCGACGGCGCTGACAGCCCAGCCGTTTTCCATGATCCCTGAACTCAACGACAACATGGTTTTATAGCGGCCGTAGTCGGTCATGCTTTGCATCAGACTTCCGCCCTTCTTCGTGTCCGTGGCCTTAGTGATGATGTTCAACGTACCGCCCACGGAGTTGATGGCCAACTTCGAGGCGCCCAAGCCGCGTTGCACTTGCATGGTGTTGACCGCGTCGCCAAGGCCCGCCCAATTGGACCAATACACCCAACCGTTTTCCATGTCGTTGACGGGGATTCCATTGATCAATACCGCCACGTTGCGTTGGTCAAACCCCCGGATGTTGATGCGGCTGTCTCCGAATCCACCACCGCTTTTCGTGGCGTACACACCGGGCGTGATGTTCAAGGTTTCCACCAATTCCTTGTCCCCCAATTGCTCTTGAATGGTCTTGGCATCCAACGTGGAAACCGCAACCGGCGTCTCCCGGTCGATGGCCACCGAAGCGATGACATTGGCCTCGCTCAGTCCGATGGTGGACGACTGCAAGGTGATAGGGCCCAGGTCCAGTACCCACGCATCCGCTCCCAAGGTGCAAGCTTGACGGTAGGTTTCGTACCCGATCATACTGATGACCAACTCGGCAGCACCCGTCTCACGTGACGTGAATTCGAAGCGGCCCTCGAAATCCGAAACGGTTCCCATGCGGGATTCTTCTAAGAACACAGAGGCGCCAGGGAGGGCGTCGCCGGTGTCGGCATCGATGACGGTGCCTGTGATGTTGGTCTGTGCGGCGAGGGGTTGGCACAGGCCGGCACCTG
>CAXREW010000345.1:0-3668 GCA_964229455.1 Flavobacteriaceae bacterium
GGGAATCAATTCCATTTCTCAATTCTTTTAGCGACCTGAGGTGTTCGGTTCGATGACTCGAAGTTCGTGAATTTATGCCCTGTGCGGTGCCAACGTATCACAAGTCCGGGTGAGAGCATCTGGGTTGCGTGGGGCGTAGGAACGGGCCGGAGCTGCAGCGCCAAGTTTTCACTAACGTCAAAGGAAAGCAGGTTAGCGTCAACGTGCGCGTCCAAAATACTCAGGGCATGAACGCCTACGAGGGCAAACCAACTCAGGTCGCGGTTGCGCCGGTAAAAAGCTTCTTCGTTGCGCGCCGATTGTAGTTCTGTGGCGTAATTCGGGATCGTTGCTGGATCGGCTTCTTCCAATTCGATCAGACGGGTCCGGGCGGTAGAAAGCGAGGTGCGATTGAAATCGATGGAGCTGATGCACCAGTAGACGCCTCCCCAAACCACAGGAGCCTTCCAATACTTGCGGTTGGCGATCTGACCAGCGCCGGGAATCAAAGCGGCCAAACGCGTGGTGCGTGTGATGCGCAGGTCTTCAAGGGAATCTTGCGGAACAGCGTCGGATTGCGCCCAAAGCCAAGCCGTGGATGAAAACAAGCTGAAGGCGCACGTCCAAACGGCAATCCTAAGGATTTGCATTAGATGCCGAGCAGGTTAAGAAGGTTGTCCAGCTCCGTCGCATCCTTGAAATTTAATTCAATCTTACCGCCGCCTTCTTTGTCCTTTCGCAGACGAGAACGTTGGCCGTACTTTAATCGAAGGTCGGCTTGAACCTGTTGCTCATCGAAGGTGAGTACGGGCTTAGGGGTCGATCGGGAGGTGGCTTTGCTTTTGCGCACGCGGGCCAATTCCTCCACGGCACGGACGGAAAGTTGTTCTGCTACGATGCGTTCGAAGACGGTATTCTGCCATGCGGGGTCATCGATGGCGATGAGGGCACGCGCATGGCCCATACTGATGGTCTTGTGCCGAACAGCCAGCTGCATTTCAGCCGGTAGCTGCAACAAGCGAACGTAATTGGTGATGGTCGAACGGTTTTTGCCCAACCGCTCGCCTAAGCTTTCGTGGGTGAGCTCACATTCATCAATCAGCCGCTTGAATGAGATGGCGATCTCGATGGCGTGCAAGTCTTCACGCTGGATGTTCTCGACCAAGGCCATTTCGAGGAGGGTCTGGTCATTGACCTCGCGGATGTAGGCCGGTACTTCTTCGAGGCCCGCCAACTGAGCAGCGCGGAATCGGCGCTCACCAGAGATGATTTGGTATTTGTCGGCGCGCACTTTGTGCACCGTGATGGGCTGAATGATGCCCAGTTCGCGAATGCTTTGGGCGAGCTCTTCCAGCAGACTGGGATCAAACTCTCGTCTTGGCTGTTCCGGGTTGTTGTCAATTTGTGAAATGGTCAGCGAGCAAATGTTGCCGGCCATTGAGCCAATGACAGGGGGCGCGTCCTTGGGCTGTGAATCACCCGTCGCCGGTGTGGGCGCGCCTGGGAGCAAGGCGCCAAGTCCTCTTCCGAGTGCTTGTTTCTTCGACATGCCGTGCGGGTTCAATCAGTTCGAGACGGGAATGATTTTTTCCTCGTCTGTCATCTGGGTCATCTGATTGCGTTGGAGGATCTCTCGGGCGAGGTTCAAGTAATTGATGGAACCTTTGGAAGACGCATCGTGCATGATGATGGATTCACCGAAACTCGGGGCTTCGCCCAATCGTGTGTTGCGGTGAATGATCGTCTTCATGACCAAGTCTTGGAAGTGCGTTCGGACCTCATCAACAACCTGGTTGGCCAATCGGAGGCGCGTGTCGTACATGGTCAACAAAATGCCTTCCACCTCGAGTGCATCGTTCAGTCCGTTCTGCACAATCTTGATGGTGTTGAGCAACTTGCCCAATCCTTCGAGCGCGAAATACTCGCATTGCACTGGGATAAGCACCGCGTCCGCTGCGACGAGGGAATTGATGGTAATCAATCCAAGGCTTGGCGAACAATCGATGATGATGAAATCGTAGTCATCGCGCACCGTATCCAATGCCTTGCTTAACTGGTGTTCGCGTTCTGCTTTTGAAATCAATTCGATTTCAGCACCGACGAGGTCGATGCGCGCCGGCAGCAAGTCGAGGTTGGGGCTTGAAGTGGAAACACTGGAATCGGCGAGGTTGGTATCCCCGAGTAGCGCCTCGTACGTGCCCTTGGTTACTGTGCGCAAATCAATGCCCAAACCTGACGTCGCGTTGGCTTGGGGGTCGGCATCAATCAATAGGGTCTTGTATTCCAAAACGCCGAAGCAAGCACCCAAGTTGATTGCTGTGGTGGTTTTGCCTACACCGCCTTTTTGATTCGCTACTGCTATGACTTTTCCCATGACGTTCAGTTTATGCTTTGGGCTCGCAAGGACCGTTCCAATCTCACAATGGAACGCGAAATGCACGCGAATTCGTGTGAAATCAGACCCGTATCGACCCTATCCAAAGGTAAATGGTTGAAAAGAGAAGCGCGTGAAAAGTTATTCACCGTTTCGCGCGCTTTTGTGCAGTATGTAGGGGCGATTAGGCGCTCCTTCTGGTCGTATCAGAGGTCGTCAAAGCTGATGTCATCAGCGGTGGTTTCGCCGTCGGTTTCTGTTGATTCCTCTGCTACCGGTTCAGCTTCCTCCTTCGCTTTGCGTTCTGCGATTGGATCTCGGTAGTTTCCCGTAGCCATGAGCTCTTGGATTTTCTCCACGGCGTCCACAAAGCCTTCCTCAAAATTGGCGAAGTCTTCCCGGTACAAGAAAATCTTGTGCTTCTGGTAGTGCACATTGCCGTCGTCATCGAAGCGACGCTTGCTCTCCGTGATGGTCATGTAGAGGTCTTGGCCTCGCGTGGCTTTTACGTCGAAGAAGTACGTGCGTTTTCCGGCGCGGACGGGACGGGAATAGATTTCCTCTCGGTTGTTTTGATCGCTCATCTTAGAAACTCTAGCGTTGCTAATATATTCGCCCCGGTGTAAGAACCAAAACGAATGCGATAAATCTACACGGCTTCAGCGCAGCAGTTGCAGGTGTCCACGGTAGGTGTGGGGCATGGCAAGCAAGTCCGAAATGAATGCTTCGTAGTAGTAAAGTCCGTCGGGTGCGAAGTGGGCACCGTCGTTGACTTGACCGAGCCAGGGGTCGTCTTTGGAGTCGGTCTGCCAGACCAACTCTCCCCAACGGTTGTATACGATGAGCTTGTATTCCGATACGCCCAGAGCTACGGGAATCCACACGTCGTTGATGCCGTCGTGATCCGGTGTGAAGGCGTTGGGCGCATAAAAAACCGTTCCGGATACGGCCACTTGGCCAACGGCTGTGTTGGTGCAACCGGCTTCGTTGATGACGGTCTGCACCACATCGAAGTAACCGCCGTCACTGAACGTGTACGTTCCGCTGCAATCGCTCGACGAACCTCCGTCCCCGAAGTTGTAATAACAGGAGACATTACCCGTGGCCAACGTCTCGTATTCGATGACGGGGTTGAGGATGTCCACCTGGTTGGGCGTGATATCGAACCCGGCATTGGGGATGGCTTGCACCTCGACCAATCCCGATTGGGTGAGCATCAACTCTTGGCTGCAGTAGCCCGTGGAATTCATGGTCAGCGTAACGCTGTAGGTTCCGGGGTTTTCATATATGTGCACGGGCTCTGCGGAGACGGAAG
>CAXREW010000346.1:0-2339 GCA_964229455.1 Flavobacteriaceae bacterium
AGGCGGAAGCCGCGTGCCCGATGAGCAAGGCCATGAATATTGTGAGGAATTTCTTCACAGGACGAATGTACCAACGTAATTTGGCAACGCGTACACGATGCCCAATTCGACTTCCCTTTCCCGAAAAATTGCCAAACGCCTCGGCGCCAAGTCGTCCACAGCCTCGTGGTCCCGGCCGGTGGTGCGCATTGCGACTGTCGGAGTGGCCATTGGCATGGCCTTGATTGTGGTCGCGACGTCCATTGTTCATGGGTTTCAGCAGGAGGTAAAGGAATTGGTGGTGGGATTCGGCTCGGACATTCAGGTGCTCAATGCCGACTACGATGATCAAAAAATCGTTCGCCAGCCGGCCACTGAGGCGGCATTGTCCGAACTCGAAGGCGTACGAGCCGTTCATCCGTTTTACACCCTGCCCGGCATCATTGAGTCGCAAAGCGGCGTGAAAGGGGTCGTGGCCAAAGGTCTGAATGAGGAGACCACACAGGCCTTCTTGGAACGGTTCATCGTCGATGGTGATTTGGATCTCGGAGAGGACGGCGCGGTGCTTTCAGTGCACCAGGCCAAGCGGTTGGAGCTCGCTGTGGACGACCGCTTTACCCTCTACCTCGTCGGGGGACCGAACGGGGTGCGTCCGCGAAACTTTCGATTAACCGGCACGTACCGAACGGGGTTGTTGGAGTATGACCAAGAATTCATGTTCCTTCCCGCTGCCTGGGTGCAAGAAGCCGCCGGTTGGGGATTGGAGATGCAAGTGTTGGTGGAAGGGGAAGCCGTGGAGCTTCGATCTTTCGGTTCGCGCACGGCTCCGGTGTATGAGTGGCACCGGCGCAGCGAATCAGGCTCGTGGGAGCCCACCCGGGACGTGGTGGGGGCAACGGCGTCGCTCGTTCCTGAAGCCGGTGCGGAATTCATGGTTACGGCCATGGGGCGCGACGCCAATGAACGCCTCATCCCGGATTCCATTCGCTTGCACGCGGCCGATGGCACGTGGGCATGGGAGCGATTGGGCGGCAGTTGGCAGGCGGCTTCGAGCGGACTGGAGGTGTATGTGAAGCCCGGGGCGGAGTTGTGGGATGTTGAGGCTCGAGTTTACGAGGCCCTTCCCATCGGTTGGCGGACGGAAACCGTTCTTCAGCAGGCGCCTGAGATGTTCACGTGGCTGGGCATGTTGGACTTGAACGTTGAAATCATCATCGGCCTGATGGTGCTGATTTCGGTCATCAACATGACCTCGGCGCTGCTGATCCTCATCTTGGAACGCCGGCCCATGGTGGGCATGCTGAAAGCCTTGGGCATGCCGGACGCTCAAGTCATGCGGGTCTTCTTTTGGCAGGCCGTGCGCATTATTGGCCGCGGATTTGTCTGGGGCAATGTCGTGGGACTGGCATTGGTCGGGTTGCAATCCTCCACCGGTTGGGTGGCCCTGAACCCTGAAGCCGATTATTTGGACGTGGTGCCGGTGCGGGTGGACGCGCTGTATTTGGTCGGTGTGGAGCTGTTGGTGTTTGGGGCGTGTGCCTTGATGATGGGGTTACCAAGTTGGGCTTCGGTGCGCATTCGTCCAGCAGAGGCGCTGCGCATCAACCGTTGATTTCGCCGTGAAAAACAACCGGCGAATTGTCAAGAATTTTCAATTCAACCTCGGTTCATCGTCCTACCTTTGACCGCGATGCAGGCTTCTCGAAACGTCCACTCCAACATCCTGTCCACCATTGGCAATACGCCAATGATTCAGTTGCAAAACATCGTCGACGGATTCCCTTGTCCGGTCTACGCGAAGGTGGAGTATTTCAACCCGGGGCACAGCGTCAAAGACCGCATGGCCTTGCGCATGGTCGAGGACGCCGAGAAGCAAGGACTACTCAAACCGGGTGGAACCGTCATCGAATGCACCAGTGGGAACACCGGCATGGGATTGGCCTTGGCATGTGCGGTGAAGGGGTACAAGCTCATTTGCACCATGAGCGACAAGCAGTCGAAGGAAAAAATAGACATCCTCAAAGCCATGGGAGCGGAAGTGCATGTCTGCCCAACCAACGTCGAAGCGGATCATCCGGACAGCTATTACAGTGTAGCTAAGCGTTGCCAGGAAGCAGACCCGCATAGCTTCTGGTGCAACCAATACGACAACCTGTCCATCCAAGAGGCGCACTACGCCTCCACCGGTCCGGACATTTGGGAACAAACCGAAGGGCGCATCACCCACTTTGTTGTGGGCGTAGGCACCGGCGGCACCATCAGTGGCACCGGGCGCTACCTCAAGGAGCAAAACCCCAACGTGCAGATTTGGGGCATCGACTCGTACGGCAGCGTTTTGAAGAAGTACCACGAAACCGGCG
>CAXREW010000347.1:0-6232 GCA_964229455.1 Flavobacteriaceae bacterium
GAACGAACGGCTTACGCTGTACCTGGCTGACGAGCCCGCGTGTCCTCTATTGTCCATCGTCGACCAGTACGACCTGGTGGTGTTCAATCGATGGGGAGGCGAAGTCTTTCGAACCTCTGGCGCTCCCGTCGAATGGGACGGACGAATCCAGAACGAGCCTGTTGCTGAGGGCACCTACTACTACCGCCTGAACTACCTCATCGTGTGCGGTGAAGAGCAACGAGGGGAATTGTTCGGGGCCTTTGAAGTGCTGCGCTGAGTCGAGGCTAGGTTCGCTCGTTTTTCAATGCGCTCAGTGCGGCCTTGAATTCCGCTTCAGAAAGAATGGGGATTTGTTTCTCCACGCACGTAGCATACTTGGACACGCCCATTTTGGCATCCGCGACCAAGAAATCAATTCCGCCCTTGATGTAGCGTTTGTACTGGAGCCCCTTTTTTATCCCCGCTTCGCGGAGTTTGGATTTGGATGAATGGTCGAATCCGCTGAGGATGAACCGCTGACCGGGCGCCATCTGCGCAAGTGGCACGGTGGGTTTCCACGCAACCAGCTCGTGTGCATAATCCGCCCGAGTCCGCGGACCGGTGGGCTTGGTCGCAATCTTGATTTGACTGTGGTAATGCGGGATGCGGTGCGCGGTCCAACGGTTCGCCTTCACCAAATCATCCCATTCCCCAATCTCCTGCTCCTTCGACACCTCCTCTACACTGGCCGCACAGATGCGGGCATCGCTCTCGGGGTTGTGGTGGTCGAGTTTCCAATTGAAATGACATGCAACATGTTTGATGCCGTGCTTGGGCAACTCGGTCCAATGGCCTTTGGCCAATTCCAACGTGCAGTAAAAAACCGGCCCCGAGGCCGCGTCCAAGCCGTGGAAAGAAAAGGCGTGTCCCAGGTGCTTGCATTCGACCACCCCGGCATTGTGGGCCACCACAGGCGCATATCCAATCAGGCGCTCTACGTCTTTCCACACCGTCGGAAAGTCGGGCGCTTTCAATGCATCCTTCAATCCGTAGTCGAAGTTCCAGCGTTGCCAATCGCCGAATGACTCCACCACCGGCCGGACCAACGAACGAAAACGTCCCACTTCCTCTCCATTGTCCATAAGGACCACGCCCACCTCACAGATATTACCCGTGTCGCTTGTGGCGCATTCCAAATCCAATGCTGCGTACCTCATTCTTTCTCGTGTTCCAATTCGTTCATCAACTCTTCATACCCCCATACGGTGACGCCTAAATCTTGCGCTTTGGTCAACTTCGATCCCGCTTTTTCGCCGGCTACCAAAACGCTGGTCTTCTTGCTCACCGAACCGCTGACTTTTCCACCATTGGCTCGAATCAGGTCGGCCAATTCTTCTCGTGGCACGGGATGGGTTCCTGTGATCACGAATGTTTTATCGGCGAAAGCGTCCCCTCCTGCTGTGGAAAGCGTTGACGCGTCGAGTTCCAGTTTTACCCCGGCTTCACGCAGTGCATGCAGCACTTCAAGGGCGTGGGGGTCATGCAAAAAGGCATGGACGCTGCGTGCAATCTCTCCGCCCACGCCGTGAATGGCGCTGACAGCATTCTCATCCGCTTGGGCCAAGGTGTCGATGTTCTGGAAATGTTTCGCCAGTAGAATCGCTGTTTCCGAACCAACGTGTCGAATACCAATGGCATAGAGCACCTTATCAAATGGCTGGTCTTTGGAGGCTTCGATGGCATCCAACAACTTTTCAAGTTCCTTCTGGCCCAACCGCTGGCGGGTGCGCTCTGTCAGACGATGCAAAAAGGCCAGTAAGTGTTCCCAGTCGTTTTGATCCAGGCCCCAACCTTCCTGGTCCCAAGCGAGCGCTTGTTGGCCCACAATCAATTCGTCTGCATACTCTATGGAGCCGGCCTTCTCCAGAATATCAGTGGCCATAGGCACCGACGGTCCAATGGCCAATTCCAGGAATGCCTGCCATGTTGCTGGGGGCTCGGGCAAGGGTTCATAGGAAGCGAAAGTCCCGTGCTCCAGTGCATCCTGTACGGCCTTTTTGGAGACCGGTGTAGCGCTGATGCTTGGGCGTTCTCCTTTTTTGTTTCGGTACCGCCAAAGTGCCAAGGCGTGCACGCGCTGGGTGTACAGGTCTTGGTCGTTGGTAGAGGCCGTCATCTTGTACAAGACAGTCGATGCGCGCCACGCCTCTGTCGCACGGGCGCTCAGGGCATACAGGTCGCCGGCATGCCGAACTCCACCCTTTTGGACCAAGAGCTCGATGATTTCGGGTCCCAAGCCATCGATGTTCATCGCCTTGCGGCTCACAAAATGCTCAATTCGCCCAAGCACTTGCGGCGGACAGGTCGATTCATTTGGGCAGTAATGCTTGGCTTCGCCTTCTTGCCGGATCAACTCCGTGCCGCATTCTGGACAGTCCGTGATGTAAACCAAGGGTTCAGATGAAGCGTCCCGGGCTTCCGCGTTCACCCCGACGACTTTGGGGATAATCTCACCGCCCTTTTCAACCAGCACCTCATCCCCGAGTCGGATGTCCAAGGCTGCAATTTGGTCGGCATTGTGCAAGGATGCTCGTTTGACCGTCGTACCAGCAATCAATACGGGTTCGAGCTCGGCCACGGGCGTGATGGCTCCCGTTCGTCCCACTTGATAGGTCACAGCGTCCAGCCGTGTCGCCTGCTGCTCCGATTCAAACTTGTACGCGATGGCCCAGCGGGGGCTTTTGGCTGTCATGCCCAATTCCGCTTGTTGGCCGTACGCATTCACCTTGATGACGATTCCGTCAATGGCAAAAGGGAGTCCATGACGGGCGGTATCCCAATGCGCAATGAAGTCCATAATGCCATCAATCGAGGTGGCTACTTCGACCATGCGCTTCGCGGTCGATGGCGTCGGAAATCCCCACTCGCTCGCCGAATGGATGGACGCCATGTGGCTCTGGATGGTGGGATTGGCGGTGACCACGCTGTAGAGCATGCAATCGAGCGCACGGCTAGCTACGACTCGGCTGTCTTGGCTTTTGAGGGTTCCCGCTGCGGTATTGCGCGGATTGGCAAATGTGGGCTTGTTTGCGGCCACTTGTGCAGCATTCAACGCTTCGAACCCGGCCCATGGGAAGAAAATCTCCCCCCGAATTTCGAGGTCAGTTGGTGCCGAATCACTCAATTCCAAGGGGATACTCTTGATGGTTCTGACATTCGCCGTGATGTCTTCCCCGACGGCTCCGTCACCACGCGTCAAAGCCCGCTGAAGCTTGCCGTTCTCGTACTGCAACGCAATGGCCACGCCATCGTATTTCAGCTCCATGACAAATTCCACCTCCTCGCCTTCGAGTATTTTATCTGCTCGTTCCGCCCAATCGGCTATGTCCTCGGCATTGTAGGAATTGGTCAAGGACAACATGGGAGCACTGTGCGGGACTTTCTCAAACCGATCGGTGATGTCACCGCCGACACGCTGTGAGGGCGAATTGGGATCGGCCCATTCTGGATGCTCTGCCTCCGTCCTCAACAAGCACTCCAACAAGCGATCAAAATGACGATCGGAAACAGTGGGCGTCGCATCGACATAATACCGCCGGTTGTGGGCGTGCAGCTCCTTGCGCAGCTGCTCTAATTCCGCGCGTGTACTCGGTAATTGATCGGGGTCCCAACTCATGCCTCTAAGGTAAAAATGAGCTATGCACAGGCCACTTCAAAATGCGCGCAATCAAGCAGAATTAATCCACAATCCAGCCGGAAAACCCGGGCAGAGGCGTACACCAAACACGCCCTCTCAGCAGTTACTTTGGAACATGCGATACGCCATGGTCCGACATTCCTGTTTGTTGCTCCTCATAGGAGGCGTCACAGGGTGCTCGAGCTTGAACAATTCCCCCGCAACACAAGTGGCAATCGACCCGGCTAACGGTTCAAATGTGCGCATCCTAAAAGACGCTTGGAACTGGGACGAAGGCTTTCACTATGCCCACCAAGGAGACGGTATGGCGTTGATCCGATTGGACAACAACGAACCTGTTCATTTGATTCGGCTTGAACAGCCCGGCGCCTACCCGGTGGTGCATCCCCTGTTTCCCGTGGCACGTAACCCCTTCAAGGCATTGGACATTGGAGGCGCATTGGCATTCACCGCGGGCGGAGCCGTCTTGTTGGCGTCCGACCAGCCCAATGCCTCAGCTTGGGGCGCATTTGCAGGTGCGGTGGGCAATGGCCTTGGCCTGTTGAGCAAGCCGAGAAAGGTGTACCAAAACGGCTATTACTTCGAAGGGCTCAAACCCCTGCCTTCCGGCAACCCCAGCAACCCAGCACTGCACATCGAAGGATTTCACATGCGCATTCCCGAAGGCGAACACACGTGGCATTATTTCCAAAACATGGAACGCTACCACGACAACCGCGTGGAATTTGTCAGCGCATCCGATGAGTCCATCGAAATCAAATACTCCAACCTCGACGAAGAGCTGAATTCGGTATTGGTTGCACGAGGATTCCACCCCCTCCCGGACGAAGGGATGTTCCAGCGGGGAGTGGCCATCGAGATCACTGGGCAACTGACCGGGGTGCGCGAACACCGCGTGCAAAACATCGTCCGGTATGAATTGGAAACAGCCTGGTGGCTGTACAATGCGTTTGGCCTCGCGAGTGACACCGCACATGTGACTACGTCCTCGAATTGGGCGTTGTACAATTTTTCCAATCCCGGATTTGACCGCGAGTTGATTTCCGAAGCCGTGGTGCAGGCCATGTTCCAATCCCTGGATTCAGATGCATTCAAAGGCAAGCTCAACCGCATCGAAAACCTCGAATCCGAGTGGACAAAAGAATGGGACCCTATCGCATTAACTGCTGCTGAGGCCCCTGCTGGTAAAGTGAGCGCTGCCTTGCAATCGGTCGTCACCGTTGAAGCCGGCGATGGGCACGGAAGTGGATGTATCATCAGCGAGGACGGCTACATCGTGACCAATTACCACGTCATTGCCGATGGAGCACCTGCCTACTCCATTCATTTTCAAGATGGCGAAAAACGGACCGCCCAGGTCGTTCGGTACCACCCCGTCCACGACTTGGCGCTGCTGAAAGTCGAGGCAACGGGACTGGCCCCCTTCCACCTGAACCAATCAGAGACGATTGACGTGGGTGAGGCCGCCTACGCACTGGGAACACCGTACGCAATAGATCTCGGTGCCTCAGTGACCAAGGGAATCATTTCCGGCAAGCGAAAGGACGCACACCGGACCTTGATTCAGACCGATGTGAGCATTAGTCCAGGCAATAGCGGCGGAGCATTGATTGACGAGCAAGGCACCCTCATTGGGATTGTCAACGAGAAAGTACTGGGCATGGGCGTCGAAGGTATCGGGTTTGCCATCCCCACGCACGTCCTTCCGGACGCGCTCAAGCTCGAATTCAAAAACTGAATTTTAGCGGCGCGCAACGACCAAGCGCCAGTTGCCCTGTAGGTCACGCATGCGTTCCTTCGAGGACCAATCATCAGGTATCAAATCGACCACCTCCTCCGTGCCGTCGCGGTGACACTCAAAAGCCAACAGGCCGCCAGCTGCCAGCCAATCTTCATGGTGGCAACCGTCGATGATGCGTCTGTAAAACAGCAACGGATCGTCATCCTCAACGAAGAGCGCCGATGCCGGCTCCCAATCCATTACGTTTGGCAACATCTCCGAGCGATCCGTCTGTGGGATGTAAGGCGGATTCGATAAAATGACATCAAAAGGCGCTGAGAAGATGCCACCTGCTGGCTGTTCCTGAAGGATGTCGATGCAGTGGAAGTCCACTGCACAACCCAACCGTTCGGCATTCGCGGTGGCCAATTCCAAGGCTTCTGTTTGCAGGTCGAGTCCATGCACCTCGTCGATTGTTCGATGCGATTTCCAGGCGATGGACAAAATTCCGCTGCCCGCGCCGATGTCCAGCACCCGAAGTGAGGAGTCGCCTGCTACCCTCTGAACCCGGCGAAGCGCTTCCATCAGCAGCTCTTCGGTTTCCGGACGTGGAATCAAGGCGCGACGGTCGCATTGAAACGTCAGTCCAGCAAATGAAGTTTCACCGAGCGCGTATTGAACCGGCTCGCCTCCCTTTAATCGTTCCGCCAACAAGGCCAGGCGTTCCAAATCAGATTCAGATGCCCGCCACGGCGCCGTAAGGCGTTCCATTCGCGACATGCCACTCACGCAATCCAAAACCAAGCGAACGACGGACTCGGACTCGCGACCGTCGGCCATGCCACACCGCTGCG
>CAXREW010000348.1:0-2379 GCA_964229455.1 Flavobacteriaceae bacterium
CGTGGAAGACGAATTCAATTCGGACCTGTGGGAGAGCTTCCTCAAAACCCACCGCATCATTGTGTCACAGCGCCTGAACGAGGAGAATTACCAATTGGACGAGCCGGAGAATACCGGCTACTACGAGTGCTTCGGCGGCACGAGCCAAGACGTGACCATTCCGGCATTTGTAGCGGCCTACCTCGGCATCGATCCGCAGGAAGTTCCACTCGACGTCTTCAACACGCCGGTGGCGCCAAACTGGCGGGTGAGCTACGATGGATTGACCAAAAACGAATTCTTCAAACAGTACTTCAAGCGGTTCAATTTGAACCACAGTTACCGCTCGACCCTGACAACGAATTACGTGACCAACCTCAACTACGCGGAGGATGCCAATGGCTTACCAACGGCCGTCGACCAAAGCGAATTCGGCAACTACATTTCGGAGCGCCAATTCAACGTTGTAAGCTTGAGCGAGCAGCTGTCGCCGCTCATCGGTGTGGACATGACGATTAAGACCGAAGGGGAGAACGAACCGCAATTCAAGGTGGAACTCAAGCGCGACCGCAACGTCGCCTTCGGGTTGACCAACTACCAGATCACGGAAACGAAGAGCGAGGGGCTGGTGATTGGATTTGGGTACAAATTCAAGGACGTGCCCAATCCGTTCATCAAGACCTACGGCAAACTGCCAGTCAAGATGCTGAAGGAGACCGACCTCGTGTTGCGAGCGGACGTGAACGTGCGGGACAACCGGACCATCATCCGCAAGATGGAGGAGCGCCAAAACCAGGTGACGGCCGGCCAAAAACTGGTGTCGATCAAGATGTCGGCGGACCTCGAAGTGTCGGACAAATTGACGATGCGGGCGTTCTACGACCACCAGATTACGAACCCGTACATATCGACGTCATTTGCTACGTCGAATATCCGTTCTGGAGTAGCTTTGCGCTTCAACTTGAATCAATAAGCCATGAACATCCCGAACGATCTTCATTACACCAAGGAGCACGAGTGGGTGCGCTTGGAAGGCGACGTTGCCACCATTGGAATTACCGATTACGCCCAAGGCGAACTTGGTGACATCGTATTCATTGAAGTGGATACCGTCGATGAAACGGTGGCTGCGGACGAAGTGTTCGGCACCATTGAAGCGGTAAAAACGGTGAGTGACATGTTCGCCCCCGTGGCCGGTGAAGTGATTGAATTCAACGAAGCGTTAGAAGATGCCCCTGAGTCCGTGAACGGGGATCCGTACGGCGAAGGATGGATCATCAAGATGCGTGTCGAGAATCCGGATGACGTGGCGGCATTGCTCTCCCACGAAGGGTACGCCGAATTGATTGGCTAACAAACGATGCGAGGCGACCTCAACGATACCGGCATCAGCCGAGAGGTTCAGCTTCGGCATGTGGTGATGCCCTTCACCTGGGCGCTGTTCATCCTTGGCTTGCACGCCATCCCCGGCGCAGACCTTCCACAAGAAACCTTATTGGATTTGCTGCATGTGGATAAGGCCATTCACCTGGCCATGTTCGCGGTGCTCTCTTCCAGCGTTTTTGTGGCTTTGGGCAAAACGGGCACCATCCGCAAGTACAAATGGTACGCGGGTTTGGCCTTGGTCATGTACGGAATTGGCCTGGAATTTGCACAGGATCTGTGGTTCGTTGGCCGGGAGGCCAGTTGGGGCGATATGCTCGCTGATGGTGCGGGCGTGCTCGCCGGAAGGGTGGCTTTTCGCGGCATCTACGGCTGCTGGAACTGACGGACAACAGGTTAACACGACAAAACTTCCTCGGTATGCGTTTCTTGACGTAATTTCGAGGCCCAATTACTCGACTCATGCTCAGCAGAAAAACTCCTGAAGCGAACTTGGAAAACAAGCGCGGCGCGTGGAAAGCCATCGGCTTTGTGGCTTCGCTTTCGCTGTTGCTCAGTGCATTGGCGTGGACGTCCTACGACGTGGCCATCACGCGAGCCATCGATTTCGAAGCGGATCTCCTTGAAGACGAAGAGATTCCGGTGAACGTTGTTCAGCCACCACCTCCACCTCCACCGCCCCAACAGACAACGGTGATTGAAATCGTCGATGACGAGGAAGAAATTGAGGAAGAATTGGAAATCGAGGACATCGAACTGGATGAGGATACCGAAATCGAAATCATCGAGGATTACGAGGAAGAAGAAGAGGACGTGCCGTTCATGATCGTTGAGAACATGCCAGCGATAGGCGACTGCAAAAAGCTGCGCGGCGATGAGCGCCACCAGTGCACGCAGCTGGAAATCATCAAGTACGTTTCCAAGAACACCAAGTACCCACCGATTGCCAAGGATGCAGGAATTCAAGGCACGGTGTTCGTTTACTTCGTCGTCGGTAAGGACGGTAAGGTGAAGGAC
>CAXREW010000349.1:0-4353 GCA_964229455.1 Flavobacteriaceae bacterium
GTCAAAGCGCTCCATGAGCGGCGTAGCGCGTTCTTTAAAACCGGTCAGCCCGAGCTTATCGCCATATTTCTCGACGAAGTACCGTGTCTCGTTGAACGAGTTGATGCCCTCGTCCATCCACGCGTTGGTGCGTTCGTTGCTGCCCAGGATGCCGTAAAACCAGTTGTGGCCCACCTCGTGGACGATGACGGTCTCCAGCCCCAGTGCGCTCCCGCTGTTGCCAATGACGGTGACGTTGGGGTATTCCATGCCGCCGCCTGCACTGATGGTGCCGTCCACCGCGGTCACCTGGTTGTACGGGTACTCCCCGTTCCATTTGGAATAGTAGTAGGTGGCGTCTTCGATGTAGGCCAACGATGCGCGCCAAAGGTCGGCAGCAGCAGGAGTGAACATGGCCCACGAAGTCACCTTGCGACCGGAGTAGGGCAAATCCACTTCGCCCTTGAGCACCCACCACCGCTTGTCGGCAAACCACGCAAAGTCATGGACGTTGGATTGGCGATAACGCAGGGTTTTGGTGCGCGATGACGATGCGGGAAACTCCATCGCTTCCTCCGTATCAAACGCCTCCGCATCAAACGCGCTGCCGTCGACACGGCGGGCCGTTGCGAGGGCCAAGGAGTCCAAAAAGACCAGCTCTCGCGCGTTGTCAGCTTCGTTCGGGTCCAAGTCGCCTGTAGAGCCCACCACGTAATTGGCAGGCACAGTAATGCTCACGTCAAACGAACCGAACTCCGAGTAAAATTCCCCTTGGTTGAGGTACGGCATGGGGTGCCAACCATCGCGGTCGTACACCGCTGGTTTGGGGTACCATTGGGTCAGTTGATAGGACTCGCCGATGTGGCCGAGCCGGCTGATTTTGCCCGAAGGCAACTTCACGCGAAACGGTGTGGTGTAGGTGAGCGACGCCCCGGGGACCAGCGGCTCCGGCAAATCGATTCGGGCGATGTCTTGGTGCGCTTCGTCAAACGACCACGGCACCGGCGCTCCATCAATGCGGAAGTCGAGCGAATCGATGCTACCCAATTTGCGCTGCATCGCCCAGAACATGAACAGGTTGCCCTCGCGAAACTGTTGCTGTGCCAAGGCAGTGGTAGCGTCTTTGTAGGCGTTGGGCCAAAGGTGAATCCACAGGACGTCCAAGGCATCCGGGCTGTTGTTGCGGTACGTGGTAGAGATGGAGCCGTGCAACTCGTGGCGCACATCGTCGAGCGCCACGTCAATGCGGTGATTGACGTCCTGTTGGAAATACGGCGCATTTGTTTGCGCCAGCATGTCCAATGGGAGTAGCATTAATATGAGAAAAGGAGCTGTGAGTTTCAACATGAAATCCGTTTAATCGTCGAGGGAGACATCCAGTTTGGCGCGGAGCGAATCGCCCGATACCCTAACGGTCAAATCTACCGCATCGTCTTTGGCCTTGCGCTTTTTGACCGTGACCACATCGTGAAGCAGTTGATCCAGCGAAGCGTCCTCTTCAAGCTCAATGCCTTCGGGCACCATAAGTGTTACCTCCACGTGCTGGCCGCGGTACAAATCCGAAGCGGGAAACGACAGCACGGAGGGCAAAGCAATGACGCCATCAGCGGACACTGTGGGTGCATAGCTTACGTGCTCAGCACGCTGGTACGACAGCGGCTTGTGCATGCCCATGGCTTGTTTTTCAATCCACAGCTCCGGCACACCCCCATCGGTGCGCAAGATGTCCACCTCCACAAGCGGCACGGACACTTCATCTTCACGGAACACCCAAAAACTCGCCGGTGCATCGCCTTCCATCGCAGGCGAATGTTCGGCAAGCAAGACCAAACGCTCGAGGCCTTCGGGCAAGGCGATGGATTCCTTGACTGTGGTTTCTTCCCGAAACTCCAAGGCGGTTTTCCCGGCGATGATGCCGCCGCCGATCAAGCCACACAAGGTGATGACACTCGCCGTCACAAATCCCGCGCGGGCGCCCGTCGCGTTCAATGGCGATTTAAAAATCAACCGCAATAAGAGCCAAGCAAACAACATCAAAGGGAGCGCACAGAAGGCCAAGCCCAGCATCCACAAATGGCCCGCCGCTATGCCGCGAGGGAGCACCAGTTCCATCCACCGCGTCACCGAACCGGGCTCTGGACCGACGTTGATGCCATCGATGACCACGTCCCCCCACCCCGTGAGCAGCGCGAAGACTCCGAAGGCCAGGGCAAAGAGCATGACCACGAACGACAGCAGAAACACCCAGCCGACGCCGCGGAAGAACCAACTCACCACCTTGCCCAACGTGAGGAAAAATTCGCGAATGAAGGCCGCCAGTTGATGCCCGGGACGTCGGTCCCGCAAGTGGTGTTCGACCCGTTCGTATTCGGATTGCACCCGGCTCTTGATGTTTTCGAATGTCGCCCGCTCGCCGCGCATGGCCATGCGGTCAGCAACGGTCTCCGCCTTGGGCGTGATGACCCACAGCACGAGGTATACAGGCAATCCAATGCCGGTAAACAAGATGATCAACAACGCAATGACGCGAACCCATACCGGATCGGCATCGAAGTAATGGGCCATGCCCGTGGCCACGCCACCAATCATGCCATTTTCCGGATCGCGGAACAGCCGGCGGTTTCCCGTCGCATTCCCCGCGCTTGCTTTCGGAGATTCCTCTTCGTCCACGAAGTCTTCGGGACTGCCGATTTGGGCGCACGCCGCCGTCACATCGTCAAAAGCGATCACCTGGCGGGTTCCCCCGAGCGCCTCTTGGAACAGCTCCGCCAAACGCGCTTCCACTTCGCGGATGATCTCCTCCTTGCCTTCGGTGTTGGCGAGGGCAGCGGCGATGGAATTCAAATAGGCTTGAAGTTGCGCGTGGGCCTTCTCCTCCATGTGGAACAGCAGCCCTGCCAACTCGATGTCAATGGTCTTATTCATGATTTTTTGGGTTCAGTATTGATGGAATTCACCGAATGCACAAAGGCCTCCCAGGTGCTTTCGAGTTCTGCCAGCATGGATCTGCCAGCGGGGGTAATGCGGTAGTATTTCCGAGGCGGTCCGGAGGTGGATTCTTCCCACCGGTAGTCCAAGGCCCCGGAATTCTTCATGCGGGTCAAGAGCGGGTATACGGTCCCTTCCACGACCAGTAAATCGACGGCTTGCAAGGCATCGATGATGTCGGAGGTGTACGCCTCTCCTCCACTGAGGATGCGCAGGATGCAGAGGTCGAGGACCCCCTTCCGCATTTGAGCCGCTGATTTGGCAACTTCTTTTGTCATGCCGCAAATGTATGGGTATATCTAGGTACTATGCAAAACAAAGTACTACTTTTAACAAATTAGCATGCAAGGAAGAGTAGCATAAAAATTGGATCAAACTCCCCGCCATGTTGACGTACCTTCGCGCCATGGGCATGACGGAAATCGTATTTGCGTTCCTCGTTTACCTCTTGCTGTTCGGGGCCAAGGGCATCCCTTCCTTCGCCCGCACCATGGGCAAGGCTGTGCGTGAATTCCGCAGCGCCACCGATCAAATCCAGCGGGAAATCCTTTCCACCACCGACGACATTCGCAAGGACGTCAACGAGGTCCGGAACTCCATGGACCCCATGAACTCGGTCCCCAAGCAGCCGAGCAATGCTCCAAAGGCAGATCAGCCCTCCGCCGATGCACCCAAATCCGAATAAATGGAATTTTTGATCCTGATCGCCGGTCTGGTTGTCTTGGTGCTGAGCGGTGACTACCTCGTCAAATTCGCCTCTGGGCTCGCCATCAAGATGCGCATTCCCCCTGTCATTGTGGGGTTGACCATCGTGTCCATCGGCACTTCGGCACCGGAAATCATGGCGTCGGCCCGGGCAGCCTTGGAAGGCAACCCCGGCATCACGGTGGGCAACGTCATCGGTTCCAACATCGCCAACCTGGCCCTCATCCTCGGCGTGACCGCGCTGATCTTCCCAGTCCGCGTCGACCGCTCGTTGATGCGCAGCGATTGGCCCGTGATGATGGCCGCCTCGGTTGGCATCTGGTGGTTTGCCTGGGATAGGGCGATTACGCAAGGCGAAGGCCTTGTCCTCGTGGGGGGTGCGGTCGTCTTGCTGGCCATGCTGTATTTCAGAAGTCAACGTGCGCGCGCAACAGAAACGCCCACAGAGGACACCGCCGAAGAAATGGAAGATGCCAACCGGCCGCTGGCTGTGTTGTTGGGCGGATGTGCAGTGGCCAGCTTGGGGCTTTTCTACGGCTCGGAGTGGTTTGTAGAAGGTGCGCGGCGCATTGCCATCAACAACGGCGTCAGCGACCACATCATCGGGCTCACCGTTGTCGCTTTCGGCACCAGCGTGCCGGAACTCGTGGCCTCGGGCATCGCCGCGTACAAGCGCGAGCC
>CAXREW010000350.1:0-5110 GCA_964229455.1 Flavobacteriaceae bacterium
AGTCCATCAACTGAACCTGTCCGCTGTTG
This sequence comes from Flavobacteriaceae bacterium, assembly GCA_964229455.1. GTDB lineage: Bacteria > Bacteroidota > Bacteroidia > Flavobacteriales_D > Sanyastnellaceae > UA16. The sequence continues at coordinate 30 of CAXREW010000350.1, forward strand.
TCTTCCGCCCGCACCACAACCTGGTACGGTGCTTCGCGTACCTCCGTGCATTCTGGAGACCAGACGAATTGCCCAATCCCGGCACCGAGGTCAGAGAAGTTAGCCGGATTTTCAACCTCAGAAAGCGGTCCCCCAATGGCATCCAAGTCGATGCTGTCTCCATCCGGATCGGAGGTATTCACCAAAAACGACAAGAAGCTTCCAGCCACCACACAGGTATCTGGAATGTCCGCAATCTCCGGCGGCTGATTCGTGCACGTCTCCACGGTAATCTGCATGTCCCGAACAACTTCACCCACCTTGATGAGCACACCGTCCACATCACGCCACTCCTGGATGCGCAAGGCCACATTGTAGATCCCCGCGATTTGGGGGACTTCCCAGACCACATCGCCATACTCCGCGTCAATGGTGAAGCTGTCGTCTTCCGGACTCACCTCGTCGGGCGGCACATAATCGGGTATGATATCCGATTCGAATCCACGGCACGGTACGAGGTCATATGTCAACAGGTCCCCGTCTGGATCATGGGCACCGGGATTGTGGATCCACGGCTGGAACAAGCAAGCATTTTGTTGCGCGGGATTCAAAAGCTGAACCGAATTGTTGTGCCCCGCCAAAGGGTCAATGATCAACAACGTGCTGATGGAGAACGGGACATCCACGGAACCGGGAATGTTCAGCACGCCTTGGTTGCGGTTAGGGTCCTCCACCCGGATTTCGAAAATGCCGGGTCCGCCGTAAGTGTGGTTGCCTCGGTAACGGTTGATTTGGATGTCATCGGGCAACAGCTGGACGGTTTCCCGTTCGAGGCTATCGATCGGCTCATCCACCTCGTCTCCCCAGTACAAATAGAGCCAGGGCCGATCAGCGGGAGCGCTGGTTTTGGTGTACGTGGTGATCAGGATTTCGTAGGTCAACCCCTCCACATGCGAATAGGTAATCTCGCCCGCTCGGTTGTGCGTCGCCTGCGCTGATAAAGCCCAAAAAACAAGGGGCACCAGCAGCAGTAAACTCCGCGCGAAAAACCGTTGAAAAACCATCTTGATGCAAGTTAGGACAAGGAGGCCAACCGTTAACTTTGGACCCACGAATGGCTTCCAAAAAAAAACCAACAACCATCGGATTCAGTTGCGGCGACCCCAATGGGATTGGCGCTGAAATCCTCGTCAAGGTGTTTCAAGACAACCGCATGTTCCGGGAAGCGACGCCCGTATTCTACGGTACACCCAACCTGATTGAAGCTGCCATTGAGAAGGTCGGCGACCCCGAGGTCAATTGGGCCGTTGTGGAAGGGGCCGACAAGGCGAAGGCAGACCAAGTCAATGTGGTGAACATCCAAGAGGAACCATGGAACATCCAATGGGGTCAAGTGGACGGTGCCGCTGGCGACTTCGCCATGAATGCATTGGAAACGGTCGTGAACGACTTGGCGAGCACGAAGGTCGACGTATTGGTGACGTTGCCCATTCACAAGGAAGCCATGCGCCAAGGGGCCTTCAAGCACCCCGGTCACACGGAATACCTCGCAGACTTTGCCAACGTCGATGAAGTCCTCATGCTCTTGGTCTCCGGCGACCTGCGGGTGGGCATGTGCACCGGCCACGTTGCTCTGAAAGATGTATCGGCGATGCTCAGTCCTGATTTGATCAAGGCCAAAGCGCGGTTGATGCACGATTCTCTCATGCGCGATTTTGGCATTGCACAGCCGCGCATCGCAGTGCTCGGCCTGAATCCGCATGCGAGCGACAACGGGCTCATGGGCGACGAAGAAAAGCGCATCATTGCACCGGCCATCAAGGACCTCAGTGCGGAGGGTAAGTTTGTGATGGGCCCCTACCCAGCAGACGGATTCTTCGGCGCCGGCACGCACAAGCAATTCGACGGGGTGTTGGCCATGTACCACGATCAAGGACTCGGACCATTCAAAGCCCTGAGCTTTGGAAACGGCGTGAATTTCACTGCCGGTCTGCCCATCGTGCGCACCAGCCCGGACCATGGAACAGGATTTGACATCGCTGGACAAGGCATCGCCAGTCCCGATTCGTTGCGTGCAGCCATCTACATGGCACGGGACATTCGGTTCAACCGCATCGACCACCGCGAATTGACAGCGAACCCCCTCGAGATCGCTCCACCCAAGCGCAAAGAGCGCTATTGAACCCATTCCGGTCCGTTGCAAAGTGGCCGGCAAATGAAATTTGTTCAATCGGGTTGTTGTGACTACCTTTGCACTCCCCAAAATGAGGAGGTTGTGGATCACTTGGCACCCTTTCGTATCCCGTTCGTGGGACTGAAGCCCGGTCAACACGACTTCCAAATGGAGGTGGATTCGTTGTTCTTTGAATCTTTTCCCTCTTCTGAAACCGATCAAATTACCGGTGAAGCAGAAGTGACCATTGACAAGCTCGGCTCGAAAATGGATTGCATTGTGCGCTTCAATGGCGCCGCTATCCTTCCCTGCGACCGCTGCCTTGGAGATGTTCAAATCCCTCTTTCATTTGACGAGCGCCTGGTGGTTCAACTCGGCGAGTCGACAAATACCGAAGAAGAGATTTGGACGTTGGGACCTGAGTGCCATGAACTGGACCTCAGCCAGCCCATCTTCGAATGGATGCACTTGCACTTGCCCTCGCGCAGGCTGCACGCGTCCGAAGACCAATGCGATCCTGCAATGACGGCATACTTGAACGGAGGCGGAACAGCATCGGACGATCCGGATGGGTCATCGGACGATGGGGGATCAGATGAGAACGACGGAATAGACCCGCGTTGGAATGCATTGAAAGACTTGAAATAATACCATCATGGCACATCCTAAACGACGCCAAAGTAAGGCCCGCACGCGCAAGCGCCGCGCACATGACGCACTGACAGCTCCCCAGGTAGCTGCATGCCCAACCACTGGCCAACCCCACCTCTTCCACCGCGCCCACTGGCACGAAGGAAAGTTGTACTACAAAGGCAAAGTGGTGATGGAAAAGGCGGAAGCCTAACCCAAACGATTTGATGTCAGTATTGGCCGTTCGCGGCCAAAACAACTGAAAAGGAGGCCCCAGCGCCTCCTTTTTTTGTGCCCAGTCTTCCACATTCCCACCGGAAGACCGGGATAAAAAGCCCTTTTTCGCATGATTCCACCGGCTATCTTTGGCGGCTATTCCAATCAAAATCAATAGCACATGCGCGCTGCCATTACTGCCGTAGCAGGATACTTGCCCGATGACGTCTTGACCAATGCGGATTTGGAAAAGATGGTTGACACCAACGACGAATGGATCCGTTCTCGCACGGGAATACAAGAACGCCGGATCCTCAAAGACCCCACCAAGGCCACATCGGACATGGGGGCGGAGGCGGTCAAGGAACTGTTGGACAAGCGTGGCATCGACGCGACGGAGGTGGACCTGATCATTTGCGCCACGGTTACTGCGGACATGCACTTCCCAGCGACGGCCAACCTCATCGCCGACAAAGTGGGGGCAGTCAATTCATGGGGATACGACCTGAGCGCGGCGTGCTCCGGCTTCATTTTTGCCCTGACAACCGGTGCCCAATTCGTTGAAAGCGGACGGTACAAAAAGGTTGTCATTGTAGGGGCCGACAAAATGAGTTCCATCATCGACTACACGGACCGCACAACGTGTATTCTGTTCGGTGATGCAGCTGCAGCCGTTTTGCTCGAACCCTCTGAAGAATACGGGGTCATCGACCACAAACTCCACGTAGACGGAACCGGTGCCAATTTCCTCCGCCAAAAAGCCGGCGGATCATTGCACCCGCCCACGCACGAAACAGTCGATGCGAAAGAGCACTACATCACGCAAGATGGCCAGCCGGTGTTCAAGGCGGCAGTAAAAGGGATGGCAGACGTGAGCTATGACATCATGCAGCAAAACAACCTCGCCCCGGAAGACGTCGCGTGGTTGGTGCCGCACCAAGCCAATTTGCGCATCATCGACGCCACCCAACGCCGCATGGGCCTCCCCGCCGAAAAAGTGATGATCAACATCCAGAAATACGGCAACACCACGGCGGCGACCATTCCATTGTGCTTGCGCGATTGGGAATCTCAATTGAAAGCTGGTGACAACATCATCCTCGCTGCCTTCGGCGGAGGATTTACATGGGGCGCCGTGTACCTCCAGTGGGCGTACAATAGCTGACACAACCCAGTCCCTTACTTCAAACCGACCAATTAAAACTGCCTACCTTTGGCCTTTAAATTGTCATAACCATGGACATTTCTGAAATTCAAGACCTGATTAAGTTCATCGCAAAAGCCGGTGTAACAGAAGTTGAGATTGAGAAGAAGGACTTCAAGATTACCATCAAGTCCGAAATGCCGAAAAAGAAAGGTGCAGCTGCCGCAGCAGAAGCGACCATTCAAGTGCCGGTACCGGTAGCCACCATGCCTGCAGCGCCCGTGGTTCCAGCAGCCCCCGCAGCGGCTCCCGCACCTGCGGCGGAAGCCGCCAAAGCCGCTTCAGACGAAGACAACTACATCACCGTGAAGTCGCCCATGATTGGCACCTTCTACCGTCGTTCTGCTCCTGACAAGCCCACTTTTGTGGAGGTTGGATCGACCGTCGGCAATGGCGATGTTCTCTGCGTCATCGAAGCGATGAAGCTTTTCAACGAAATTGAATCGGAAGTCAGCGGCAAAATTGTCAAGATCCTCGTGGACGACAACAGCCCTGTGGAATACGATCAGCCACTTTTCTTGGTGGATCCTTCCTAAACATCCCTCGCCATGTTTAAGAAAATCCTGATTGCCAACCGCGGGGAAATCGCCCTGCGCGTGATTCGCACTTGCAAGGAAATGGGCATCAAAACCGTCGCTGTGTACTCCACAGCCGACGCAGATAGCCTGCACGTGCGCTTCGCAGATGAGGCGGTGTGCATTGGCCCACCCAAAAGCGTGGATTCTTACCTCGCCATTCCCAAGATCATCGCGGCTGCGGAAATCACCAACGCCGACGCCATTCACCCGGGCTACGGATTCCTCTCTGAGAACGCTGAATTCTCCCGCATCTGCGGCGAGAACAACATCAAGTTCATCGGGGCGAGTCCGGAAATGATTG
>CAXREW010000351.1:0-2499 GCA_964229455.1 Flavobacteriaceae bacterium
GCGCTTTGGAAGACGGAGGTGGTGAGTTGACCAAACGGGCTCATGCCGGCCAGGGTACCGTCGGCTTCGAGCAGCCAGAAAGCGGCTGTGCCAAAGACCACCAATCCCAAGGAGAAGTAGAGGGCAATTTTAGTGGCGAAACCAATGTGCTTCCACGGCTGGCTCATGCGCTCACGGAGGCGAATCGGATCGAACAGATCAAAGATGGCCACCATGCCCAACGCGCCGAAAAAGACCAGTACCGTCACCGTCCAGTGCAAGCCGTAGTGGCTAACAATGGCTGCATTCGCCAATCCGTCCGTGAAAAGCGAAATACCCGCGTTGTTGAATGCAGAAACGGAATGGAACACGGAATAAAACCATTGTCGCCCTGAGGCCATACCGCTCAGCGCATCGCCCCACGTCAAGTGCATGATGAGCGCGCCTCCGGCCTCAATCGCCAAGCACCACATCAGCACCTTGCCAAGCAGTCCGGAACTGGCGTTGAAGGTGTCGCGGTTGACGAAGTCTTCAATGACATCGTGCTGCCGCACGCCCAGCCCAAACTTGGAGGCGAGTACCAAAAACGAGCCAAAAGCGATGAGGTTCAAGCCCCCCAGCTGGATCAACGCCAGGATGACGACCTGACCCTTAAAAGAGAAGAAAGTCACCGTGTCCACTACCATCAAGCCAGTCACGCAGGTGGCGCTGGTCGACGTGAACAGGGCATCGAGGAATCCCATGCTCCCCGGTTGGACCGTCATTTCTGGGAGCATCAACAACACCGTTCCGATGGTGATCAACCCCAAAAAACTCATGATGAAGATGACTGCTGGATTCAGTCGAATGCGCGGTAATACCCGTCCACCACGCAGCAATTCAGCTAGGACTATGATAAAGAAGTAGCCTTGTATAAATATCGTGTAAAAGTCTGATATTGAATCGAATCCAATCGATTGAATGAACCGACTTATAAGCAATTCTCCGGTGAAGAGGTCGCTAGCACCTTCAATGACCAACACGAACATGACTGTCGCTTCGAACCACGTGCGCCGCAAAAAATCACGCGGCTGGAAGTCATAGAGGAGGCGGGTGATGTACTGCAGGACGTAAAACCCAAAAGTGAATTTGACATAGCCGAGCAATTGGGCAGCTGTTTCGGACTCGTTCGGGAAGCCGTAGTACAAGGTGAGCACAAACAGGGCAGACGCCGAGACCAGTAAGTTGAGGACTTTCAATCCACCCAAGACGCGGTCCTTGGATTGGTACAGCCCAACGTTGATCCGCTCTCGAAATTCTTGGAAGTTCATTTCGAATTCATCAATGCCGCCATGGCGTCTGCGTGGGTTTCCCATTCCGCTTGGAGGCGTTCGCGCTCCACGGTGACGACACCGACCTTTTCACACACCAGTCCCCCAGCGAGGTTGGCGACCGCGGCAATCTGCCAAACAGGAACGTCTTGGGCGAGCAGCACGGAGGCAACAGCTATGACCGCATCTCCCGCGCCGCTGACGTCTGTAATTTCCCGTTCAAAAGCGGGAATGCGCTGGAAATCTTGCGAATGGCCTGGGGCGTAAAAGCAAACGCCGCGTTCGCTGAGCGTAACCATCGAGATGCCTGCCTTCAAACGCTCGTGCATGCGCTGCACGGCTTGAGCCAAACTCGCATCGGATTCCTTATGGATGGCCATGCCCAGCCCTTCGCGCATCTCCTTTAAATTGGGCTTGAACAGATCCACGCGTTCGTAGCGGTCGAAATTTCGAAACTTGGGGTCAACGGTGGTTTTAATGCCCTTTTCGCGGCAAAGTGTCGATACCGCTTCGATCACCGTTGGGGTCAGAGTGCCTTTGTCGTAGTCTTCGAATATGACAACGTCGATGGGTTCAGTGGCGATGATGTCTTGGCAACGAGTAATCAGCTCTGCCGTCCACGGCTCTTCCAGCTCGCTGGCCTGTTCTTCATCCACCCGCAGGAGCTGCTGTCCATTGCTGATGACGCGCGTTTTGACGGTGGTGGGGCGGCCGGGTACTTCGACTAACGCGGCCGTTCCGATGCCTTGGGTTTGAAACAATCGTTGGATTTCCTGCCCGGCCTCGTCGTCACCAACCGTTGCAGCCACCTGTACTTGCGCACCGAGCGCAATTAAGTTCTTTGCCACGTTGGCGGCTCCGCCCAAACGCTTGTCCCTTTGATGAACGTCCACAATCGGCACGGGGGCCTCCGGAGAAATCCGGTTGACCTGTCCAACGAGGTAGGCGTCGAGCATCACATCGCCGATGACGAGCACCGATACCCGGTGGGTGTTTTGAAGAGCGAGGAGCGCTTCCATCTTACGAAGGTAGCGAACGGGCTTTATTGGAGGGCTGCTACGGCCATCGAAATCCGAGCAAGGGCTTCCTTCAACTGCGCTTCAGAAGCTGCGTAGGAGAGGCGAATGCACTCAGGCGTTCCAAACGCACCGCCGCCTACCGTCGCGACGTGGGCTTCTTCGAGGAGGTACATCGCGAAGTCCTCTGCAGT
>CAXREW010000352.1:0-4111 GCA_964229455.1 Flavobacteriaceae bacterium
TCACGGATGGCGTTCACATATTCGACGCTTTCCTTTTCTGGATTGGTGTCGTCGAAACGCAAGTTGGTCTTGCCGCCATATTTCTGCGCAAGCCCGAAGCTCACACAAATGGCCTTGGCGTGACCAATGTGCAAGTAGCCATTGGGTTCCGGTGGAAATCGAGTATGGACCTGCCCACCGTGTTTACCGGCGGCAATGTCTGCTTCAATCTTCTGCTCGATAAAGTTCAGTGAGCGTGTTGAATCCTCGCTTTCCATGGACGTGTTGGACATGGTGCAAAGGTAACGCTCAAGCCTTGGGAATGGCGCAGGATCGACTCAAATAAGTCGAACGTTTTTCATCAAGTTGTCCTTGTACGTTCGGCTGACCGGCACGTCTTCTCCAGCAACGTGAACCGTGCTCTGATACACATCAATGTGGTCGATGTGCTTCAAGTTCACTACAAAATTCCGGCTGACCCGCACGAATTCATCGGAGGCCAGAATCAGCAGTAGGTCTTTCAACGACGCCTTTACGTGGTACTGCCGGGATTCTAATTGGATGGCGCTGTACTTGCCCTCTACTTTGATGTAACGGATTTCATCCAGTTCGATGCGACGCAACTTGTTGCCAACCTTCGTGTAAAACTGAAGATTACCAGAACCATGACTACCGATGTGCTCCAATTGCTCTATCAACGCATTCATCGTCGCGAGGGGCACATTCACGCTTCCGGGTGTTTGGCCTGACTCAACCTCTATAGCGTCTTCTGAAATTGCCGCTGGATTGAAGTCGTTCGCGATTGAGATGAGCGGATTGCGCAATTCCAGAACATTTTTGACACGAGACCACGCACTTTCGTTGTTCAAGGCATCAGGCCAAATGACAACTTGCGGGTCCAATTCAATTGCCGTCAACACCGTCTCTTCGGGTGTTGAGGCGCTGCTCACCTCGTAACCCAAATCCGATAATGCTTGGGAAACGCCGAACCCAGATTTCGCACTGGAGGGAGCGATAAACAACACCTTGGCTTTACTCATGTTATTAGAACCCTCCATTTAGATGTTTGTTCTCCAAAAAACGACAACCTACCTACATTGGTCTATTTTTGTCAGGAATGAAGTCACAAGACCGTATTTACGCGACACAAACATTCAGCGTTGTGCAATTCAGTACCTTGGAAGAGGTGGCTGTGGACCCCGTTCTGGAAACGGTGGAAACAGCTGGTTTCAATTTGGTGCTGTACAACGACGAGCACAATACGTTTGATCACGTGATTGATATGTTGGTTTCTGTATGTGGCCACGACTCCACGCAAGCCGAACAGTGTGCGCTGTTGGTGCACTTCAAAGGGAAATGCACGGTCCTCAGTGGCACATACGACGAGCTTGAGCCCACATGCACCAAATTATTGGATGCTGACTTGACTGCCGAAATTGAGGCTTAGGCTTCTACAGGCAGACCTTTCATTTCGCGGATTGCATCGGCTGGTGATGGCGCATTGAATGTAGAGGAACCTGCAACCAAGACATCTGCTCCGGCATCGACGAGTTTCGCCCAATTGCTCTCCCCCACGCCGCCGTCGATTTCAATCATGGCTGAATCCCCTGCAGCATCCAACATGCCGCGCAGTGCTCGAACCTTCTCGTAGGTGCGCTCAATGAACTTTTGTCCACCGAACCCGGGATTGACTGACATCAAGCACACCAAGTCAAACTCCCCAACAATATCTTCCAGCAGTGACACCGGGGTATGTGGATTTAGCGCTACTCCGGCCTTCATCCCTTTGGCACGAATGGCCTGTAAGGTGCGGTGCAAATGGGTGCAGGCTTCATAATGCACGGTCAAAACATCCGCACCCAATGCGTGGAATGCATCGATGTAGCGGTCGGGATCCACAATCATTAGGTGGACATCGAGTGGCTTTTTCGCGTGTTTGGCAATCGCCTTTATTACGGGCATTCCGAAGCTTATGTTGGGGACGAAAACCCCATCCATCACATCCAAATGAAACCACTCGGCTTTTGAAGCATTCACGGTTTCAACGTCGCGTTGCAAATTGGCAAAGTCTGCGGCAAGTATCGATGGTGCTAGAAGATGTCCCATGGGACAAAGGTCAGGAATTGGGTGAATTGATTGACCTTTGCAGCATGCTCGATTTTTCCACACTTCAACCCCACCTTTTGCCCGTCGTCGGTCTCACGGGTGGAATTGGCAGCGGGAAAACAACAGCAGCAGGCATTTTTGAGGCATTGGGCATCCCTGTATACAATGCAGATTATCGCGCCAAAACACTGTACAAGCGCAATGCTGCGCTGCGAGCTTGGGTCGTGGAACGCTTCGGCACCGCCTGTGGTGCTTACCAAGGTGATGAACTGGTCGACATCAACCGCAAGGCATTAGCCGACATCGTGTTCTCCGATTCCAGCGCATTGGCTGAATTGAATTCCATGGTGCATCCGGCTGTTCAACAGGATTTCAACGCATGGCATGCCACGCAATCCGAGCATGCGGGTGCACCGTATACCATTCGGGAAGCAGCCATATTGATTGAAACTGGTGGACACGAGCATTGCGACCATCTCGTGGTCGTGCAAGCACCTCATTCTACGCGAGTCAAGCGCGCAACTCGTCGACTGCATATGTATGAATCCCATATCTAGAAACGAATGGATCAGCAGATTTCGGATGATGCCCGTGCTGTACACGCTAATTTCGTGCTTGAAAATGCAGACGAAAACACATTGCTAGCCCAAGTGCTTGAAGTGCACCGACTCATCACCTCGGAGCGTACCCTAGAAGACACCAAAACGCCTTAACTTTCGTCCCATGGTTTGGGAAGCATGGCAAATCTGGATTGCAGTTGGACTTGGCCTCATGGTGCTCGAAGTATTCGTCCCGGGCTTCGTTTTGGCCTGTCTTGGATTGGGAAGCCTCGGAGGCGCCATCGCCGCGTACCTCGAAGCCTCATTCGAAATGCAACTCGTGGTATCTGCCTTGACCGCACTGGTCGCTTTCGTGTTCCTCCGCCCTTTCGCGCTGAAAATGGGATTCTCCGGCAACGAACGCCTATCGGGTGTTGACGCCTTGTTGGGGCGAGAGTGCATCGTCACCCAAGACTTCGATTCGGCGTCCGGTCTGGGCCGCTGCAAAGTAGACGGCGATGATTGGCGCGCTGAATTGCTCGTTCGCGAAGAAGCGGGTCACGCCAAATCAGGCAAAATCGTCATCATCAACAAAGTCGAAAGCAACACTCTTATTGTTTCAATGAAACCTTCATCCTCATGACGGCTACAACAGTCCTCGCTACGTTATTCTTTCTTTTTGCCACGGTCATCATCGTCAAAGGCGTTCGCATCGTTCGCCAAAGCGAGTCCATGGTCATCGAACGTTTGGGTAAATACCGAACCACCCTAACTGCTGGAATCAATGTGATCATCCCCATCATCGATCGTCCACGTGAGATCGCTTGGCGCGTTACCGCCGAACGACCCAATGGGCAAAAAGTAGTCCAGTACAAGTTGAAGGACCGCGTGGACCTCCGTGAAACGGTATTTGATTTTCCAAAGCAAGGGGTCATCACCAAGGACAACGTTGTGACCGAAATCAATGCGCTGATCTATTTCCAGATTACGGATCCCGTAAAAGCGGTCTACGAGATCAATAACCTCCCCAATGCCATTGAAAAACTGACGCAGACCACCTTGCGGAATGTCATCGGTGAATTGGAATTGGATGAGTGCTTGACTTCACGTGACACCATCAACATGAAGTTGCGGTCCATCCTGGATGAGGCCACCAACAAGTGGGGCGTCAAGGTGAACCGCGTCGAGCTGCAGGACATCAATCCGCCCGTGGACATCAAGGAGGCCATGGAGAAGCAGATGCGTGCCGAACGCACCCGTCGCGCTCAGATCATTGAGGCCGAAGGAACCAAGCGCGCTGCCATCCTCGAAGCAGAGGGCCAAAAAGGTGCAGACATCAACGAAGCTGAGGGTCAGAAGCAAGCCCGCATTTTGAAAGCAGAAGGCGAAGCAACTGCCCGTCTGGCCGTAGCTGAAGCTGAGGCTCAAGCCATTCGGAAAATCGCTGAAGCGGTAGCCGACACAAAAGCCGACCCCACCCAGTACTT
>CAXREW010000353.1:0-3606 GCA_964229455.1 Flavobacteriaceae bacterium
CCTTGGGCGGATTGGACATCTTCTGGACGGAAATTGACCCAACGGTTAAGCCCGAAGCACGCCACTGGCGTGATGGCGACGCGTGGAAAACACCCGTTCGAATGGCCTTCCCCATCAACAGCCTAGCCGACGACTACGCATTTGCCATCGAACCGAATGGAACCCACGGCTTCATCTGCTCCAACCGCGAAGGTTTAGACGAGGTGTTCCGCGTCGAACACAACGAGGACGTCGCCGCATTCAATGTGGTCGTTACCGATTACGCCACCGGCGAAGCGTTGCCGCGCGTCCCCATCCGCTGGATCGACTTGAAGGACGGCTCCGCGTGGGACACCCGCACTTCCTTGGACGGCACCCTCGCCATCGACCTTCCGCCCAACCGGGGCTTCCAAGTGACCTGTGCCCTTCCGGGCTACTTGGTGACGCGCAAGTTCATCACCACCGATTCAACAGAACCGGTTTGGGAGGTGGAACTGGCGAAAATCAAAACGTTAAACGACAAGCGATTCGCCGACCGCTGGATGGGTGGAACGCCGTTCGAAATTGCGGGATTGGAATGGGAATCCGAGGCTCAAATGACACGTGCCAGCGAAGTGAACCTCTACGACTTGGTGGACTTCCTGAAGCTCAACCCCGAGGTCTTCCTCGAAATTCGAACCCATGAAGACGCCTCTGCCTGGGATTTGTTTGACCAACCGACCAACCGCACGTCCAAGTTGCGCTCCATTGAAATTGAATCCTTCCTGCTCAAGGCTGGCGTTTCGTCGAAGCAATTGATCAGCGTCGGCAAAGGCATTGATGAACTCCGCAATGGATGTTTGCCGGGCGAGCCTTGTGCGTTTTATAACCACGAGGACAACGACCGTACAGAGTTTCGGATCTATGGGCTCTTACAACAGACACCGGGCCAAATTGACCCGGTGCCGTTTATGAAGTCCGATAAGTAAAAGCTTGAATCAGCCGCGGAAAGCGTGACCGCGGTACACCGCAGCTGCCCCCAATTCCTCCTCAATGCGGAGCAACTGGTTGTATTTGGCAACACGGTCGGAACGGCTCGCTGAGCCGGTCTTGATCTGACCGGTGTTCAAGGCCACAGCCAAGTCCGCGATGGTCGTGTCTTCGGTCTCACCGCTTCGATGGCTCATGACACTCGTGTATCCATTGCGGTGTGCCAAGCTAACCGCTTCGATGGTTTCCGTGAGGGTGCCAATTTGATTCACCTTCACCAAAATGGAATTGGCAATGTCGTTCTCGATGCCGCGTGCCAAGCGATGCGTATTGGTCACGAACAAATCGTCACCAACCAACTGCACTTTGTCGCCAACGGCTTCAGTCATCAATTTCCATGCATCCCAATCGTCCTCAGCCAATCCGTCTTCGATGCTCACGATGGGGTACTTCTCTGTCCAACCCTTCCAGAAGTCCACCAACTCCCCTCCGGTCATGCGATCGCCAGTGGATTCAAAAATGTATTGATTGGACTCTGCGTTGTAGAATTCGGAGGCAGCAGCGTCCAAAGCAATCAACAAATCGTCACCAGGACGGAAGCCCGCTTTTTCGATGGCCTCAATGACCACTTCGATGGCCTCCTGATTGGAGCCGAGGTTCGGGGCAAACCCACCTTCGTCGCCGACGTTGGTCGCGTGGCCGCGCTCCTTCAGGACCTTCTTCAAGGTGTGGAAGACTTCGGTGCCCATGCGCAAACCGTCAGAGAACGTTTCCGCTCCAACCGGCATGATCATGAATTCTTGGATGTCAATCTTGTTGTCCGCGTGAGAACCGCCGTTGAGGATGTTCATCATCGGCACGGGCAACGTGTGCGCGTTGACCCCACCGATGTACCGGTACAAGGGCTGTCCTGCGCATTCCGCTGCGGCGTGGGCCGCTGCCAAGGAAACGCCGAGGATGGCGTTCGCACCAATTTTGCCTTTGTTGCTGGTGCCGTCGAGGTCAATCATGGCTTGGTCGATAGCGCGCTGGTCGAAGACATCGAAGCCCAACAATTCGTCCGCGAGGACGTCGTTGACGTTGTCGACGGCTTGGGTCACGCCCTTGCCCATCCACTCCGATCCGCCGTCGCGCAATTCGACGGCCTCGTGGATGCCTGTAGAGGCACCGGAAGGAACCGCTGCGCGGCCCATGCTGCCATCGCCTGTGACGACGTCAACTTCGAGGGTTGGGTTGCCGCGAGAATCGAGGATCTGGCGGGCTTGAATTTGATCAATGTAACTCATGTCAATGATGAAAAGTGGTTACGCACACAAGCGATGGGATTGGGATCATTTCCAAATCCTGGTCGTAAAACCGCCGCGAAGTTACTGAATCAAACGGGAATCACGCCGGCACGGCCGCGTGTTCCATGTTCGCCACAAATTGGTCGAAGAGGTACCGGCTGTCGTGCGGCCCTGCAGAGGCCTCCGGGTGGTACTGCACCGAGAAGACCGGGCGGCCTTTCAACGCGATACCCGCAACCGTGTTGTCATTCAAATGGATGTGGGTCAATTCCACGTCCGGGTGGGCATCGAGGGAGTCGCGGTCCACCACGAAGCCGTGGTTTTGCGATGTGATCTCGGCCTTGCCGGTAATGAGGTTCTTGATGGGGTGGTTCACGCCGCGGTGGCCGTTGAACATCTTGACCGTCTTCAACCCTTGGCTCAATGCCAATACCTGGTGACCAAGGCAGATGCCAAATACGCTGCGGTCGGCCTCTACGAGTGCCTTGACCTTTTCGACCGTCTCCGGCATCGCACCGGGGTCACCGGGACCGTTGGACAACATGATGCCATCCGGCTCAATGGCGAGCATTTCTTCCACCGATGCATGCATCGGGAAAACATGCACTTCACATCCGCGCTCCGTGAGGCATCGAACGATGTTCATTTTGACGCCCAAGTCAAGCAGAGCCACCTTCAATCCCTTTTCTTTTCCAGCTACAGGCGCAGCAACATAGGGCTCGGTACACGTCACCTCACTACTCAACTCGAGGCCCTCCATGGATGGAACCTGGTCCAACTGACGCTTGAGTTCGGCCTCATCCGTACCGTCGCTGCAGATGATGGCGTTCATGGCTCCCTTCTGTCGGATGTGACGCACCAACGCGCGTGTATCCACATCGCAGATGCCGACCACGCCGTCGTGGTCCATGTAGTCTTGCAAGGTTCCGCTCCCGCCTACGCGACTGGCAATGGAAGAGAAGTTTTTAGTCACCAATCCTGCGATTTGGACGCGGTCTGACTCCACTTCCACATCGTGCACACCGTAGTTCCCCACGTGAGCCGTCGCCATCACCAAAATTTGACGCAAGTAGCTCGGATCCGTGAAAATCTCTTGGTATCCGTAAATCCCGGTATTGAATGCAATCTCACCGGTTGTTGTCCCAATGGCGCCGGCCGATTTCCCTTCAAAACGCGTACCATCTGCCAAAATGAGAACAGCAGGTACTTTTTGCTCGCGTGATTGAACCATGGGGCAAAAATACTCCCCCACTTTCACCTCTTCAACCTCAAGGCCGTTTGATTTTTCCTCAATCGGTTCACGAGGCTGTGAAAAGCATAAAAACAAAACGGGAGGCTCTGTAGCCTCCCGTTTCGATATCATTGGTGAGAA
>CAXREW010000354.1:0-2630 GCA_964229455.1 Flavobacteriaceae bacterium
GTTCCACGTCGCTCAAGTCCACCACGTAACGCGCATATTCGTCTAAACCGCACTTGGGGTAGTCGGATTTTTGAGCGTAGATGCCGTCGAGCACATGCCACACGACTTGGCCGATGAGCTGGGCGCCTAGGTTGCGGTTGTCGAGGTCGGGGTTGTGTTCGAAAATGCCTATGGCTTTCATCTGATCGCTCATACCAGCGTAGCGTGCCAGTTGGCACATGGTGCGGGCATCAATGCCGTTGGGTCCTGCATCCGCATGGGCCACGTGATCCGAGCCCTGAATGACCGATGTGTCAATGGAAATGAGGTCGGCATCGCGCAGCACCGGTTCCATCAACGCGGGGTTTCGGATGATCTCGCCAAGCCGGATGCTCTCGAATTGCATCTTGTCGAGCAACTCAAGCGTATCGGGATCGGTGAGGTACCCCTGGTGGCCGACGTTTGTGTAATTGAATAGGTAGTTCGGCTCGTGTAGGATGATGTCGTTCATGAAGTTCCGTGACGTGCTTTGGTCAGGGTCGGCGCCAAAATCCAGTCGGGAATCGAGGGTGACCAATTGAACCGGTTTTCCGAACGGTTGAAGGGCACGGTACAAAGCAGTTGTTAGGTCCTGTCCTCCGCCGAGCACGACGGGGATGATGCCCTGTTGTGTCAATTCGGCGACGACGGATTGCACTGCAGCAGCTGTGTCAGCCTCCGTAGCTCCTGGCCGCAGGTCGCCGAGGTCGATGGTGGTCTGCCAATGCGCATGTGGCGTTAATCGGTACAGCACTTCACGGATGCGTGCCGGGCCTTCACTGCACCCTTCGTTGTCACCGCTCTTTCGCCCATCCATCACGCCGAATAGCGCCACGCGTGCACCCTCCAATTCCGGACGGTGGTCGAATTGGTGGACGTCGATGCGTTCGGCGATGCGCTGTGAGCCCTCCGCATTGCTGTAATGCGGGGTGGTTACCGATTCAAACAGGTCGTAAATGCCATCCAACATGGAAGGCAATTTCGCGGATTACAGCGGCAGAAGCGTTGAAAACCGGAAAGGTTGCTGACACCGACTCGGTGATATTCTGCTCAGCTCTTTCGGCGGCGGCCTTTCGGACGCTTCGCCGCTTCTTCGATCAACTCCTGGGCTCGTTCCCAGGTGATTGAACCGGGGTCTTCCGTCTTCGGAATGGTGACGTTTTTCTTGCCCGCCTTGATGTACGGTCCGTAACGTCCCTCAAGGATGCGCACGGTTTCGTCTTCTTCAAAGACCTTGATCAAGGCTTTCGCATCCGCCGCCTTCTTGGCTACGATCAGTTCAATTGCCCGCGCCAAGGTTACCGTGTAGGCATCGTCCCCGTCAGCGGCCTTGAGCGAAACGAATGTTCCATCGTAGCGGACATAAGGGCCGAATCGACCAATGGCCGCGGTCACCACCTTGCCTTCGTGCTCGCCCAGTCGCCGTGGCAACTTGAACAAGTCCAAGGCCTCTTCCAAGGTGATGGTTTCCAAGCTTTGGGTCTTCAGCAGCGAAGCGAATTCTTTCTTTTCGTCGTCGGGATCGCCGATTTGCGCGAGCGGACCATACCGACCGATGCGAACCAAGATGGTCTTCCCACTTTCGGGGTGTTGGCCCAAGATGCGCTCACCCGAGGCACGTTCCGCGTTTTCTTGGGTGTTGTCTACATCCTTTTTAAAGCCGTGGTAGAAGTCCTTGAGCATGGTGCGCCAATCCATTTGGCCTTGAGCGATGACGTCAAATTTCTCCTCCACTTCAGCCGTGAAGTTGAAATCCATGATGTTGTCAAAATGCTGGAGCAAGAAGTCGTTCACGACCATGCCGATGTCGGTGGGGAAGAGCTTGGCGCGCTCGACTCCGGTGTTTTCGGTCTCGGTTTTCGCGTCGACTTGCCCATTGGTCAAGGTCAACACACGGAAGTCACGGGGCGTCCCATCGCGGTCGCCTTTCTCTACGTAGCCGCGCTTCTGCACGGTGGAGATGGTTGGGGCATAGGTAGAAGGTCGTCCAATGCCCAGTTCTTCAAGGCGCTTCACGAGGCTGGCTTCCGTGTAACGCGGCGCGTGCTTCGAGAATCGCTCGGTGGCTACAATGCTCGTGCAAGGCAATATTTGCCCTTCCTTCATCGCGGGCAAGCGGCCCTCTTGTTCCTTTTCGTCGCCCTCATCATCCTTGCCTTCAAGGTAAACTTTGAGGAAGCCATCGAAGGTGATGACCTGACCCTTCGCTGCAAAATTTTCCTCGCGGGTCGAAACAGCGATGGTCGCGGTGGTGTTTTCCAATTCTGCTTCCGCCATTTGAGAAGAAACGGTGCGCTTCCAAATCAGGTCGTAAAGGCGTTCTTGGTCACGTTCTCCGGTCATGGACTTGCGGCCCAACTCGGACGGGCGAATAGCCTCGTGCGCCTCTTGCGCGCCTTTGGATTTTTTGCCGGTGTACTGCTTTGGGTTGGAATACTTTTCACCGTATTCGTCTGTGATGACTTGTTTGGCCTGCTTCAGGGCGAGGTCGCTCAAGTTGGTGCTGTCCGTACGCATGTAGGTGATGAGACCACTTTCGTACAAGCCCTGGGCAACGCGCATGGTCCGCGACACAGAGAACCCGAGCTTTCGCGAGGCCTCTTGTTGCAGGG
>CAXREW010000355.1:0-2699 GCA_964229455.1 Flavobacteriaceae bacterium
TTTTTGATCACCATCTGGGCCACTTCTTCGATGCGCTCGTAGGTGGTGAAGCGCCGGCCACATTTCAGGCATTTGCGACGGCGCCGAATCGAGTCGCCTTCCTTGGAAGAACGCGAATCCACGACCCGGCCCTGCGGGTGACTACAGAATGGGCAACGCATAGTGGTCCTCCGGTCCTCTGATAGCACCCCTTGTGGGAGGTGCGTTCCGCCAGCTTGCATCTTGGCCATCTGCACAGGCACTTTACGCAATGCTTGCACCAGGGCGACGCTGGCTCCGATGACAATCAACAAGAAGGCAATCTCCACCAAGAAGAAGAACACGGACGTGTCCGGGTGGATGAATTCTTGAATGATTGCTTGTGGGAACGAAGCAATGATGCCAATCATGATGAGCAAAGAGATGCCGTTGCCCACGCCTTTGTCAGTGATGCGTTCACCCAACCACATGATGACCAGGGTTGAACAAACCAAGATCAAGACCGCGCTGAACCACCAGAACGTTGAAGGGTTTGCAACCGCTCCGGGCACGCCCGCAACCGAAGTTGCGATATAACCAGGCGCCTGAACCAACGTGATGGCGATCGTCAAGAAACGCGTGTACTGGTTGATTTTCTTTCGGCCACTCTCACCTTCAGCTTGCATCTTCTGTACCGCGGGTACAGCAATGCCCAATAACTGAATGATGATCGATGCCGAGATGTAGGGCATGATGCCCAATGCAAAGATTGAGGCACGCGTGAATGCTCCACCCGTGAACAAGGACAACAAGTCGCCCAAACCGCCGCTTCCGGACTGAGCCATCTGCTCAGCCAAAACGTCGCTGTTCACACCAGGGATCACGATGAACGAGCCGATTCGGTATACCAAAATCAAGCCCAGGGTTATGCCCAACTTCTGGCGCAACTCTTCGTGCTTCCAGATATTCGAGATCTGAGTGAAAAAATTCTTCATCTGAGTGGGGTTTATGCTTCGGTTGCTTCACCGCCAGCTGCTTCGATGGCAGCCTTCGCAGATGCAGAAAATTTGTGTGCTGTTACAGGTACACCTGTCTTCAATTCACCTCGTCCGAGGATCTTGACCAAATCACGCTTTCCGGCGAGGCCGTTTTCCATGAGGTCATTGAGGGTAACTGCTTTGAGCTTCTTGCGGTCGATCAATTCTTGGAGGGTGTCCAAGTTGATGCCTTTGTACTCCACGCGGTTTGGGTTCGTGAAACCGAACTTAGGTACCCGGCGTTGAAGCGGCTGTTGACCCCCTTCAAAACCGATTTTACTCTTGTAGCCGGAACGCGACTTCGCGCCTTTGTGACCACGTGTAGAGGTGCCTCCGTGACCGGAGCCTTCACCGCGACCAACTCGCTTGCGCTGTTTCCGAGAACCATCTGCTGGCTTGAGATTGCTGAGATTCATGGCTAATGCTGGTTAATGATTTAAAGTTCTTCGACCGTGACGAGGTGGCTCACCTTTCGGACCATGCCCAAAATCTGTGGTGTGGCCTCGTGCTCGACCGGATTGTGCAATTTCTTAATTCCGAGGGCCTCGATAGTGGCCTTCTGACGCTTGGGGCGGTTGATCGCGCTGCGCACTTGGGTGATTTTGATTTTTCCCATGGTATTCGAGATTAACCGTTAAACACTTTGTGTACAGAGATGCCGCGCAATTGAGCGATGTCCTTGGCACTGCGCAATTCCTGCAATGCGTTGAACGTGGCTTTTACGACGTTGTGTGGGTTGCTAGAACCCAACGACTTCGCGAGAACGTCCTTGATGCCTGCGCTCTCCAATACCGCACGCATCGCACCACCGGCGATGACACCGGTACCAGGGGATGCTGGGCGGATCATGACGTGCGCTCCAGCGAACTTCATCTCCTGTGCGTGCGGGATGGTGCCGTTCACCAATGGCACTTCGATCATGTTCTTCTTCGCGTCCTCGATGCCTTTTTGGATGGCAGTTGCCACCTCACGGCTCTTACCCAATCCGTGACCTACACGGCCCTTCTCGTCACCGACGACCATGATTGAGCTGAAGCTGAACGTACGGCCACCCTTGGTGGTCTTCGCAACACGGTTGATACCAACCAAGCGCTCCTTCAAATCCGGATCCCCGGTTCGCGATTGCTGCTGGTTGTCGCGTCCTTTTCGTTGTTGACGTTGTTCCATCTTTCCTTAGAATTTGAGCCCGGCTTCGCGAGCAGCTTCTGCCAGGGACTTCACCCGGCCGTGATACAAGTAGCCGTTTCGATCGAAAACGACGGATTCAATTCCAGCAGCCTTGGCCTTCTCTGCGATCATCTTGCCAACGGCAGCGGCTTGGTCCAACTTCGGGCCTTTCGCATCGTCAGCTCCCAATGAACCCGCTGCAGCCAACGTACGGCCTGCGCGGTCGTCGATGATCTGAGCGTAGATCTGCTTATTGCTGCGGAAAACAGACAACCGTGGGCACTCCGCAGTGCCGTGGACCTTTCCACGAACGCGGCGCTTGATGCGGTTGCGTGAGAATGTTTTTTTCGTTCCCATTGTTCTCGATTATTTAGCGGCGGTCTTACCAGCCTTGCGACGAATCTGTTCACCGGCGTAGCGTACACCTTTGCCTTTGTACGGCTCGGGCTTGCGCAACGAGCGAATCTTGGCAGCCACCGTACCGATGAGCTGCTTGTCGTGCGAGGTCAATTCTACGTATGGGTTCTCCCCTTTCTT
>CAXREW010000356.1:0-4709 GCA_964229455.1 Flavobacteriaceae bacterium
AGCCGAGTACCGCTCCATACGCAACGAAGAAAACTCCAACCAATGAAACCGCCACGCGGTTTTCCCACATCCATGCCTTTACGCGCTCACTGTACGGCAGGTCCCCCAGCAACTCTTCTCCTGCACGCTCTCGGCTCGCGTTGGTCAACGACCGATTCACACCGGCCGCGGCCATGGCGATGATCAAGAACATCACCAACAACAAGACAAACCAAGCGCCGCTGTCGTTGCTCGCCTCTTCGATGGGCAGCTCGTCCACAGTGACGCAATCCGAACCGGTGTCAGCTACAGGTGCTGCATCGGGTGGATTTTGGACGTACGCCATGATGTTTTTGATGTCGTCTTCTGACACCGCTTGGGCCGTCATCCATCCGTAGGTCGGAACGTACCGGTCGACCAAGGACTTGATGTAGCCATCGCCAGATTCTGCAGCACCCTGTGGATTCTGGATCCACTTGACCAACAATTCCTCACTGGCTCCCCAGCGATCAGCGATGCCCGCAAGGCCCGGGGCAGCAAGCACTTCGTTTGTTACCTTGTGGCAGGAGGCGCAGTTCGCATTGAATAGGGCTTGACCCGCTTCAATGTCGCCTTCGTCCCAGACACCCGCGGTCGCGGTCAAGGACACCAACATTACGCATGCCGAAAGGAAGGTTTTGGGGGCTCTGAATCCCGGGAAAGCTCTCATTGGGTTAAATTTTCGCATTGCAAGGAAAATCACGCTTTTTCGCGCGTAAAATTACACAATTGAAGCCACAAAAAGGGGGCGAAATGAACCAATCTCCCCTTCAACTGTTCTTGGGAATCATTTTACGTTCATATCTGGTTGATTTCGTGTGAAATCCGGTCGTTTCAGGGGCGCGAGAAATTTTTACCTTTTTCAGACAAAAGGGCATGAACGCAATCAGCGCCCGCATTAAATTCGCCCAAATGACGACCCAATCCGTCTCCATATCCTCCTCACTCGTATCCCATTGCACGGTGTGCCTGGTGTTATTGGGCGCGACAACCGCATGCAGCGCGCAAGGGGATGGCGGTTGGTGGAAAGGCCTCTTCAAGGGTACGCAAAAGAGCATGTGTGACTCGACTTCTGCTGAACAACCTGCACCCGAAGCCCCAGGCGTCATGGTTTGGGAAGCCCCCGCAACGGATGATCCAGAAGCTCCCGCTGCATCAGAACTGGCAGCGGCAAATAAAGTGCGACCGGTAGGCAGCGTCGTGGAGCAGTATGACGAGCGCATCGCATCCCTCGATTCAGCATGGCACGCTGAGGAGCACGCCCTTCGGGGGTTTCGCGTTCAAATTTTCTCAGGATCTTTGCAGGCCGCCCGTGAAGTCCGAGCACGAGCACGCAAAACCAATGGCGAATGGCCCGTTTACCTTTCATCAATGCCACCAAACTACCGCGTCACCATTGGCGACTTCAGGACCCGATGGGAAGCACAAAAAGCACAGGATGCATGGACCAAAGCCTTTCCGACGGCCATTGTCATCCCCATGGACATCAACTTACCTGTCCTCAGGACCGGTGGGCAAAATGGACCTTAAAGCGCGAGGTTAATCCTCCAGGGTCTGCTTCACTTCTACCTCTTCGTACGCCTCGACGACGTCGCCGACTTTGATGTCGTTGAAGCGGTCAATGTTCAAGCCGCATTCGAAGCCTTTGGCGACTTCTTTGACATCGTCCTTGAAGCGCTTGAGTGACCCCAAGGTTCCCGTGTACACCACAACGCCTTCGCGAATGACGCTCACCTTGTTGTTGCGCTTGATGTTGCCATCGATGACAAAGCAACCGGCGATGGTGCCAACTTTCGAAATTTTGAACGTCTCGCGGATTTCGGCAGAGCCCACCACGTTTTCTTCAATTTTCGCTGAAAGCAAGCCTTCCATGGCATCCTTCATCTCCTCGATGGCCTTGTAGATCACAGAGTACAACTTGATTTGCACGCCCTCCTTCTCGGCCAGTCGACGCGCGGCACCGCTCGGGCGCACCTGGAAACCAATGATGATGGCCGATGACGCCGAGGCGAGCAAGATGTCCGATTCGGAAACCTGACCCACAGCCTTGTGGATGATGTTGACCTGAACCTTCTCCGTAGAGAGCTTTTGAAGTGAGTCGCTCAATGCTTCGATTGAGCCGTCCACATCACCTTTGACAATCAGGTTTAATTCCTTGAATTCCCCGACCGCGATGCGGCGTCCCAATTCTTCCAGCGTTACAGAACGTTGCGAGCGAACGCCTTGTTCGCGCTGCAATTGTTGACGCTTGACCGCAATGTTGCGGGCTTCGCGCTCATCCTCGAAAACGTGGAATTTATCACCGGCATTCGGAGCGCCGTCAAAGCCCAAAATGGATACGGGGACCGATGGTCCTGCCTCATCGACACGGGCGCCGCGCTCGATGAACATGGCCTTGACCTTGCCGCTAAATTGGCCCGCCAAGACCGCATCACCGATGCACATGGTTCCGCCTTCCACCAGCAGGTTTGTTACATACCCACGGCCTTTATCCAGTGAGCTTTCGACCACCGTTCCGATGGCGCGCTTGCCCGGATTCGCTTTCAAATCAAGCATTTCAGCTTCCAACAACACCTTCTCGAGCAGCTCCTCGATGTTCGTGCCATTCTTGGCCGAAATCTCGTGGCTCTGGAATTTGCCGCCCCACTCTTCTACCAAGACGTTCATTTCCGACAGCTCTTGACGAATCTTATCGGCATTGGCTTCTGGCCGGTCCATCTTGTTGATGGCGATGACCATAGGAATGCCTGCTGCTTGCGCGTGGTTGATGGCTTCTTTTGTTTGCGGCATGACCGCGTCATCGGCCGCCACCACAATGATCGCAATGTCGGTCACCTGTGCACCGCGCGCACGCATCGCAGTAAAGGCTTCGTGACCCGGCGTGTCGAGGAAGGTCATTTGACCGCCCTGAGGAAGGGTGACGTGGTAGGCACCGATGTGCTGGGTGATTCCACCCGCCTCACCGGCGATAACGTTGGCATTGCGGATGAAGTCCAACAAGGATGTCTTCCCGTGGTCGACGTGTCCCATGACCGTAACAATCGGTGGGCGCGGCGTCAAATCCGCTTCACTGTCCTCTTCAACCTCGATGGCCTCTTGTACCTCAGCGCTGACGAAGTTGGCCTCGTAGCCGAATTCTTCTGCGA
Organism: Flavobacteriaceae bacterium; assembly: GCA_964229455.1. Taxonomy (GTDB): domain Bacteria; phylum Bacteroidota; class Bacteroidia; order Flavobacteriales_D; family Sanyastnellaceae; genus UA16. The sequence continues at coordinate 3,165 of CAXREW010000356.1, forward strand.
TGATGGTGATGGTCTCGGAATCCAAGCGTTGGTTGATGGACACCATGATGCCCAAGGTCATGCAAGCCGAAATGACCTCGTTGACGTTGGCGTTCATCATGTTCGCCAATTCCGCAACGGTCACAAATTCCGTCAACTGAAGCGTCATTGCTTCTTCCTGCTGGCGTTGCAATTCCTGTTCCGCACGTTCTGCGACGGCACTTCGCTTGGCCCGGCGCATCTTGGCTGCGTTGGACTTCTTGCCTCCGCTCAAGCGTGCGAGCGTTTCCTTGATTTCTTTCTGGATGTCTGCTTGGCTGACTTCCTTCTTGGGCTCATTGCGCCGACCGCGTCCTCGATCGCCGCGTTGTGCTCCAGCCGTGCGGGCTTGACGTTCGACATCGACTTTCGTGATGCGCTTTCGCTTGCGCTTGTTGTCGTCTGATTTGTCCGCAGCCGTCTTCTTCTTCTCGACGGGCAGTTCAATCTTGCCGACAACGGTCGGACCGGAGAGCTTTTCAATCTTTGTCTCGAGCTTTTCCACCTTCGAAACCTCGGGCTTGGCGGCCTCTTTGTCGGCAGCAGTCTTTTCCGCTGCGGCTTTCTCCGCCGCTTGCGCCGCCGCTTCCTTCTTGGCAATTTCGGACGACTTCTGGGCGAGCTTCTCTTTCTCCGCCTCCTTCTCCGCTTTAGTCTTCGCCTTGGGCTTTTTGGCTACTACGTCCAAATCAACCTTGCCGAGGACCTTGACCGGGCTTGCAGTATCGGATTCAGGCGAGGCCGGTGCTTCTGCCGCCTTTTCTTCCGGTGCAGGAGCCGGTTCAGCCGGAGCTTCGGGCTCAATGCGCTCCACTTCAGGTTGCTGCTGGCTCTTCTGGAAAATTGAAAGGTCAATTTCCACTTCCGCCTCTTCCTGCGGTGCGGCCGTCTTGCGCGCCGACGCAAGGGTCACGCTTTCGCGGTCCACCACTGCGCGGTTCGCGGAGCTCACTGCCTTCTCCTTCGCCGCTTTCTCATCCTGGAAATTGGAACGAATCAATGCGTACGCCTCCGCATCGATCTTGGTGTTCGGCTTCGCGTCCACTTCCATGCCCTTGCTGGCCAAAAAATCCACAATGGTCTGGATGCCCAAGTTGAACTCTCGGGCGATTTTATTCAGTCGTACGGGTTTGTTAGCGTCAGCCATAGGCGTTTTTGGGCGTTAGTGTTGCGAATTTAAACGGGAAAAGGGACTTGAATACGCGGTTTACGACAATTCGTCCTTGAGGATTTTGACAACCTCCCGAATCGTTTCCAATTCCAGGTCGGTGCGGTTCACCAAGAAATCCTCATCACGGTTCAACACCGAACGGGCTGTTTCCAACCCGATTTTGATGAACTCGTCGAGGATCCACGCATCGATTTCATCCGAGAATTCTTTTAATTCCACGTCATCCACTCCGTCTTCTTCGTCACGGTACACGTCGATTTCGTAGTTCGTCAGCAATCCGGCCAAGTTGATGTTGTTACCACCTTTACCGATGGCCAAGCTGACCTGGTCGGCCTTGAGGAAGACCTTCGCTTCGC
>CAXREW010000357.1:0-2365 GCA_964229455.1 Flavobacteriaceae bacterium
GAAATGCTATGGTACGCGCAATGCGCTGCACTGCGGTGGAATTACTTCACCAATTCGAAGACCACGCGGCGGTTTTTCGCGCGGCTGATGTCCGAATCGCGGGTGCTTGCCGGATCATCGGATTCCATCGAATCCGCAATAAAACGATCCGCGGCGATGCCGAACTCTCCAAATTTCTTCACCACTTCTTCGGCACGCTTGTAGCCGAGCTCGCGGTAACGCGGGTTGATCTTGCCCTCGTTGAATTCGTCCGTATCGGTGTGTCCGATCACGCGGAGCTTCCATGAAGGGTTGTCCTTCAATAGGTCGGCGAGGCGCTTGATGGCCATTTCGCCGGCGCCTGTTGGGCGACGCTTCAAAAAGGCATAGTACACAGCTGAACCTGCGACCACCTCATCAGCTGAAGCGTCTGTGGCGGGTGCAGCAGCGCCGAAGACCAAGTCCGTACGGATTTCATCGGCTGCCGAGCATGCACATTGCGATTTCGCATCGATGGGCGTGACCTTGACATTGTCAAGGTAGTAGTAGGCGTGGCCGACTTGTGTGCCGGGCACGTCAGACGGCTTCTTGACCTTTTCGTCTTCGATGTCCTTGTCGGTGTGGAAACCACCAATAATGACGTATTCCTCTTCCCCAGACCCGATGTAGGTACCACAGACGGTTTCCCATCCGTCCATCAACGACATGACCTTGTCGGTCTTGTGCAATACGTCCGGCGTGCGCACCAACAAACCGGTGTTGCCTTGCTCGACCTTCCGATCGCTCAACACGGCACCGATGCCGTTCACTGCGTAACGGGACAAGTCACTCAGGCTGATGTCAAACGACACACAGTACAACTGGTTTTTTTCCAATTCCGTGGTCAGCTCCACTTCGTAGTAGGTGCGCTTGACCTTGGGATCTTTGCTGAAAGCGCGTAGGCCTGCATAGCATACGCCGTCAGCGGCTTCTTGTGTGCCGTAGATGTTGTCCGGAATGTTCACCTTCTCCGACTTCATGCCTTCGGCGTACAAATCGAGGAGCACCTCGGTTGCGCGGAACCAGTCCTCAGTATAGGTTTCCAATTCGCCTTGCTTCTTCAACTTGCGCAAGTCTGAATTTTCAAAGCTTCCGTTGGGAACGAGGTTGTCCTCTTGAGCGGTCGCGGGGTTCGCCCCCATCACCAAAAATGCCACGAAGGACACCAGTGTTAATCGCTTCATCATCGTAATTCCAGTTGTTTTCATTTCTATCGTCAGGCCCGAGGCCGGGAGTGCAAGTTAGCCACTTTCAATCAATGGAGAATTTTGAAGACCGCTTCTTTCAGCAAAAAGGCGTCGGGCGTGGTGGCATTGCCTTGGCCTTTGGACTTGCGGTCGGCTTCCCGGAGGTAGCCAAATACCCTGCCAACTTTGTCCATGGGGTAATTGCGAGCAGCCTCCGCGTATTGCTTCACGGCGAATGGAGCGCACCTGAGCGCCTTCGCAGCGGCCGGACCTGAGCGATCCTTCAAGCCGTGGTACGCGTAGACTTTGCTGAAAAAGCTGTTGAGCACGGGCATGATCATCGCCACGGGATGATCCTTGGGGTTGGCCGCAAAAAACTCCGTGATGCGCTGGGCACGCTGCAAGTCCTTCGACCCCAGGGCACGCTGCAATTCAAAGACATTGTAGTCCTTGCTGATGCCAATGTGCTTCTCAATGTGCTCGGGTTCAATCGCCGTGCCGTCCGGCAACACGATGCTCAGTTTGGTCAATTCATTTACGACTTTGCGCAAATCATTGCCGAGGTATTCCGCGAGGATTTGAGCCGCTTGCGGTGAAATGCTCAGGCCGGTATCGCGGACGTAATTGCCGATCCACTCGGGCAACTTGTAATCGCGCACTTTCTCGCTGAGGAACAACACACCCGCCTTGCTGATCGCTTTTACGGCCTTGAGGCGGCCGTCCGCCTTTTTGTTCTTGAAGCAAAACACGAGCACCGTGGTGGCCACGGGGGATTCAGCGTACGCTTCCAGCTTGGTCATGTCGTCCTTGCGGCGCCACGCCGGCCAATCCTGCGCCTCGCGCATCAACACCAATTGCCGCTCGGCCATCATGGGAAAGCGCCGGGCGGCCTCGAGCACTTGGTCCACGTTCGTATCCCTCCCGTACACCACCGTTTGGTTGAAATCTCGCATGGACTCCTCGACCACATTGTTTTCGAGGGCTTTGGCAATCTCATCAATAAAGTAAGGTTCCTCGCCATGGAGCAAGTACACTGGCTTCAAAGAACCGGCTTGAATGTCTCGGATAACCTGGCCATGCGGCATGCCCACGAAGATAGAATGCGGATGCGGTATTTTTGAGCCCATGGCACAGGAGTTACCGACAGCGCGCATCCAACT
>CAXREW010000358.1:0-3087 GCA_964229455.1 Flavobacteriaceae bacterium
AGGTGTTGACGCGTCGTCCAACGGCCCGACGCGAGGCCCCAACGGGCTTTCAACCAACGATTGATGCGCTGTGGTGAGCGGGCGAGGCGGGGCAGGAGCCACCAAACCAGGCTCCCGGCAGCAAGCCCTGTGAGTACCGTCCACTGCGCCTCTGCGTGAATGGGCAGGTGAATCTGTCCGGCCGTGGTGCAGGCCCACCACGCCACAGTGCCAATGGTGAGGGTCCATCCCGCTTGCGCCCAGGCGCCCAACAGCCATGCTTGAGTTCCGTTTGAGCGCTCATCTGCAGGCAACAAAGCCACGCGGGCGACGGCATCGCCGGTGCGGTTGGGCGTGACCATCGCGAACGTCGCTCCAACCAGCACTTCCCGGAGGCTGGTGGTCCACGGCTTGCCGCCGGTGGCCGTTAGCGCATGCCATTTGGCGGTTTCCAATCCGATGTTGAGCGGCAGCCCGGCAGCGAGCAGGCCCAGGAGCCACGGACGTTCGGGGTGCCACAACGCGTTCAATGCAGCCGCGTCCGACCAAATGCTGTGGTCGGTCAATGCCCAAGCGATGTAACCCAGGGCCGCCGCGGTGACGATGTAGCGAAAACGCATTTCCAAATGTACCTTCGTCGGAGCATGCCTTCCAACCCCTCCAAGTCCGCGCCCGAACAGATCATTTTGGGCATCGACCCCGGCACAACCATCATGGGGTACGGCGTCATCCGAGTGCGGGGCAAACAGATGGAATTGGTGGAAATGGGTGCGTTGCACCTCACCAAGTACAAAGACCACGCGGTCAAGCTGAAGCGGATTTTTGACCGATGCGCCGCGCTAATTGAGACACACGCCCCGGATCACCTTGCGGTGGAGGCACCGTTTTTTGGCAAAAACGTCCAGTCCATGCTCAAACTGGGTCGGGCGCAAGGGGTCGCGCTGGCAGCGGCCTTGTCCCGTGACATTCCCGTTTCCGAATACGCTCCTCGAAAAGTCAAACAGGCCATCACCGGCTCCGGTGCCGCGAGCAAAGAGCAGGTTGCGGCGATGGTGGCCCGCACCTTGGCCATCAAGCCGTCGGACATGCCCAAAGAACTCGATGCGACCGATGGTGTGGCCGTGGCGTTGTGCCACCATTTCCAATTGGCCTCCCCCCGGATGCAGGCTGGATACAGCGGCTGGAAGGCGTTTGTGGCGGACCAAAGCGACCGGGTCATCGGCGCTTGAAAGTGCGCGGCCCAATTTTTTCGAAAAAAATGTAACCTTTTCTGAAACCGCCCCGTAAGAGCGGGTTGAGCTTCGGCTCGTTAACAGTTTACTTGTTTTCATTCAACAGGGGAGGGTCATCCAGCGGGATGGCCCTCTTTTGTTTTGCGGCATTGTCTCGGTACTTTGTGGCTGCAGCATGAGGAAATTTTCGAATCACCCGGTAAGCGGAAAGCACGGACGTCCCATTGTGTTGGACCTGGCTTATCAGGAAACAGGCCGTCCAAAACCACTGGTGATTTTTATCCACGGCTACAAGGGATTCAAGGACTGGGGAGTCTTTGGAGCCATGGAGTCGGAGTTTCTTGCGGCTGGGTTTGCCTTGTTGAGGTTCAATTTTTCCCACAACGGGGGCACGGTCGAAGAGCCGATTGATTTCCCGGATTTGGAGGCTTTCGGCAGGAACAACTACTCCATCGAACTGGATGATGTGCAATCAGTCCTCGACTGGGTCCACCTCCAGCACGACATCCGCTCAGAAGTGGATGCAGACCGCATCGGATTGATTGGGCACTCCCGCGGCGGCGCCATGGCGACGCTCACGGCGGCCGCAGATTCCCGAGTCTGTCAATTGGTCACATGGGCGGCGGTAAGCAGTCTGGACCGGAGCATGTTTCATGAAGGCCCCGAGTTGGACGCCTGGCGAAAAAACGGGGTGTTGTTCGTTCGCAACGGCCGGACGCAACAGGACATGCCGCATTTCATCCAGTTTTATGAGGACTATGAAATGAACCGGTCCCGTTTGGATGTGGAGCGCGCCGCACGGGGACTGCAGGTTCCGCACCTGATTGTGCACGGAACCGGTGATGTATCGGTTCCGTTCGAACATGCAGAAGCCTTGCATGCTTGGAACCCGGCAAGTCAATTGGTGGGCATCCCTGAAACGGATCACGTCTTTGGAGGAAAGCACCCCTGGGCATCCGAATCGCTGCCCGCTGCATTTCAATCGACGTTGGCGGCGACGATTGGATTTTTTCAGATCAACAACCTTTAAGCGAGTAGCGTCTGCTCGATGATGCGGCTGATCAATGCCTTCTTGCTCAAGCCCACGGCTGCAGCCTGTTTGGGAATGATGCTCGCTTCAGAGAAGCCGGGAACCGTATTGATTTCGATGATGTGAATTTGCTTTGGCGATTCGGACATCATGTCTACGCGCGCCATGCCCCGCATGCCCGTGGCGCGGTACACCTCGACCGCCTTTGCCTGCAGCGCTGCGGTCCATGCGGCTGAAATCTCGGCTGGGGTGATTTCCTCGGATTCGCCGGCGTACTTGGCCTCGTAATCGAAAAATTCCCGGTGTGTCCGGATTTCGGTCACGGGTAAGGCCACTGGCTGGCCCGAAGCATCCGGAATGACGCCGGACGTGAATTCACGCCCTTGCAGCAGGGATTCCACGATCACGCCGCTGCCGCCAACGGCCATGGCGGCATCAATGGCGGCCTGTAGTTGGACCGCTTCAGAGACCTTGGAAATGCCAATGCTCGAACCGGTTTCGTTGGGCTTGACAAAACACGGCAATCCGAGTTCGTCGATGAGTTGCTCAGCAGACCACGTTCCGCCGGATGCGATTTGCACGGCCCGAGCTACGGGGAGGCCTTGTTCCGCTAAGAACGCTGTGGTGCGGCCTTTGTGAAAGGTCAACGCCATGGCGTGCGCATCCCCTGTGGTGTGTGGGAGGCCAGCGGCCTCCAGTTCGTCTTGCAGCTTGCCGTCCTCCCCGGGCGTGCCGTGGACCATGACAAAAGCGCCGATGTAGTCGGCCGGATCGGTTTGCAGGCGATGGAGATTCGTAGGACTCATCTCGCCGTCAACTTCCGCAAACCACCCATCTTCGTTGATG
>CAXREW010000359.1:0-3814 GCA_964229455.1 Flavobacteriaceae bacterium
GAAGGCCCTGAAGAACTACGCCTTTGCCCCCCACGCATTCGAAGCCGCGGCTTCCGTGTATGGATACCTCCAAAGCCAACGGCGCGGTTTTGGTTTCGTCGCCCAACCCGAGGACACAAAAATTCACTCCCGCATTGCAGCTGCCCAACGAAACGCCCTCAATCACTTGTTGCACCCACGTGTGCTGCAACGCATCACGGATGCGACGGAGTACGGCAACACCTACCGCCTGGATGAATACATGGATGATTTGACCGATGCCATATTCAAAGCAGACCTGCGCAGCTCAGTCAACACCGTGCGTCAGCAGCTTCAAATCGAATACGTGAAGCGCTTGATAACGGTGCTGGATCCGGAAAAGAAGTACGATACAGTGGCGCAAACGATGGCCTTGACCACCTTGAAGCAAATTCAACGCAACCAGCGCAACGCTTCCTCTCCTGATGGGTTGACCCGGGCTCACCGCGGGCACATCCAATTCCTCATCGAAAAGGCATTGGAATCCTGATGTGAAACACATTGAGGCACCTTGTTCAAAAGGTGTGAAGAAAAAGGGCGGAGAATTCCTGAAGGGGTTTTCCGCCCTTCGTTTTGGGTTCTAACTTGGAAGCATGCATCCCAAGGATCGGCAATTCAAAGTGATGGGCGGACACGTTGGCCACGACGTGTGCGACTACATCGCGACGATGTGTTCGGAGCAAAACTTGGACATCCACGTCGGCTGTGACAGCCAGAACTATAAGCGCTACACGGTCTACGTAACCACGGTGGTCTTCCGTTACCCCGACAATGGAGCGCACGTCATCTACCGACGAGAACGCGTCCCGAAAATCACGGACCTATGGACCAAGCTCTGGGGAGAGACGGAGCGATCGGTGGCCTTGGCCAATTTGATTTTGGAAGAATGCAGCATTCGCGTGAAGCAAATTGACCTGGACTTCAATTCGGATCCACAGTACCCTTCACAAAAATTGATCAGCGCATCAGCAGGTTACATAACCTCTTTAGGTTTTGAGGCCAAAGCCAAGCCCAACCTCCTGATGGCAGCTTGGGCAGCAAACGTACTCTGCCACTAAAACCGTCAGTGCGGGAAAATTCGGTTGAGCTCTTCCTCCCTGAATTCAAAGATGCCCCGGACTTTTTTGTGGACGAAGCCACCTCCTAGCTCTCCGAAGATGCCACCAGGCAGCGCGTAGTGTAGCGTATCCTCCATCAGCACTCCACCGTCCTTTTCGGTGAATCGGTGCACATGATGCCAGAACTTGTAAGGACCAAATCGTTGCTCATCAATGAAATATTCACCCTCCACGGATTGGGTAATTTCCGTGACCCAGCGCATCGGAATATTGAGCAACGGGCGAATCTTGTAGGTGATGATTTGGCCCGCAAAGGTGCGCTCGCCTGCTCCGGTCAAAATTTCGAACGACATGTCAGGAGGGGTTATGCGGTCCAGGTTTTCCGGGATGCTGAAAAAATCCCACGCCTCTTGGATGCTCAAAGGCAACCATTGTTCCGTTTCCAATCGGTGCAATTTCATACCACCACAACTGAGTGCATTCGCCTTTTGTTCTTTGCGCCGAAAAAGGCAAAAAAAATGAAGCACCCGCCGTTGCAGATGCTTCACTACGATTCACAACTAGGTCCTCCAAGAACTTAATGTTCCATGACCTATTTCAAATATAGTTTTTTCAACACCTAAATCAAAGGTTTTGTATAAAAATTATACATTTTAGTCGCGTTATACATCCACTCACCGACCAAATGAGTCAACTCACCGACAATTGGTCACCGTGGGATACCTTTGGAGCATGTCCTCCAAGGCACCGAATTATCGCTTCGCTCCACTCCGAGTGAACTCACTTCTCGTGCTCCTCGCCTGCACATGCATGACCTGGTCAGCCCAAGCACAAATGGGCCTCGACGACTGGGAACAATTATTTGATGCGCGATGCACCCTCGAAGATGTCGAAGCGTTCGAATCGCACGTTGCCTTGAACGCGTTTGGCACGCCCAGCCTCAAAACCGCTGTACCAGCTTTGGATCCATTGGAGGTCGCTCTTCAACCGTGGGGTGCTGATCGGGAACTGGAAAATCTGTGCATGCAAGCATTGCTATCCGATGGCGCAAAACGCTTGCTCCAACTCAATGCCCTCTATACGTTGCACGAGGCTGTTGTGGATGAGACGTGGAGCGCCACGGCACTCCCCCCAGCTTTTCGTTGGATTCCAGCTTTGACTACCGGATGGAATCAAGCTTCCACGGTCCAAGGCGACCGAGCCGGCCTGTGGTGGAACGATCGGGGTGACGCGGTCGCAAGTGGGCTCACCCTTAGCGGTGCCATCGACGAGCGAGGCGTTCCTGCGGCTTCTACCCAAGCGGCGATCGCACAACTGGAAAAGCTGCAGCGGCGGTTCCCCAACGATCCACACCGCGTGTTGGTCGCTTACATGAAAGGCATGGCGTTTGCGACGCGATGGAGCGGACGACCCGGTTACGACCGGCAACTGGATGAATGGCTCGCCTTGTACAAAGTGGTCAGCCGCATGATGGTCAACACGGACCTTCCCGACCACCAAGCAGATTGGATTGACGTGCTGAGCGCGTGGGAACCGGTCTCCTGCACCGGTGAACGCTCCCGGCAGCGTTTGATGGAACAGCAGAGCATCCCCGCCGGAGTGCTCACTCAATTCTTGCCGTGGTGGACAGGGACCACCTTGCCCTGTTCCGTTCTTGATGTTTACGAAGTGGCCTTGCCCCCAGCCTACGCTGCACGCTGGAACGCGGATGACGCATTACAGGTCCAATCCACACCAACCCCAACTCTTACCGCACCCGCGGTGGCCGCGACAGAAAGTGAATCCTATACCGTCGCGTACACATGTGAATTGCACGAGGTGAAAGCCGGCGACACGTTGTGGAACATTTCAAAAAGATACCCGGGAACAACTCCCGAATGGATTGCAGAAATCAATGAAATCACCGATTACATTCGCATTGGTGAAGTCCTCTGCATTCCCATTAAACCATGAGCCATAACCAGCATCCCGTTCGCAAAACCCTCGTGTTTTTTGCAGCGGTGTGGTGCGGCATTTTCGCCTTCATGGCTCGGCCGCAATGGCCGGGTGGTTGGTTGACGGAATGGCCGCGATGGGAAGCCAACGCCTCATCTTCGGTCGACATGTCTCCTGAAGAAGTGCAGGACATCCTGGACGCGTATGCCTCTCCCGAAGCCTCGCTTGATAGCATCGTGGAAACCACGGATTCGTTGACTTTGGCGGATACCGATGCATCCGTAGACGTTGAGTCCTCCGCATCAACTACCGCTGAATCTGTTACATCCATCGAAAGCATCACCGCGTACGACCGAGGTGCCATTGACCAATTTCTCCACGAAAACCTTCAACTATTGGGCAATTCCCAAGCTTTTGAGGCGCTGGGGAATTTCTTTGCTGCCTTGAATGCCCCGGCCCGGAAGCCCGCCATCCATGTGCTCCACTACGGCGATTCGCAAATTGAAGGTGATCGCATCACCGGCCACCTGCGCAACGCTTGGCAATCCGTTTGGGGCGGCAGCGGCCCTGGCTTTCTTTCTCCGTTATCCCCCATTCCCACGTTGGCCATGCGGCAATCATGGAACGGCGAATGGAAACGCTACGCTCGATTTGGAAAAAAAGACACGACCATCCAACACAATCGGTACGGACTCATGGCCGCCTTCGCCCAACCCCGTCCCGCCACAGTTGATTCGACCACAGACGTAGCGACTTTGCGCTTCGAGCCCCACCCCCGCGGCTACCGACGTAACCTAGCTTTG
>CAXREW010000360.1:0-5890 GCA_964229455.1 Flavobacteriaceae bacterium
CACTGGGCAAGGCCTCCTGCGTACCAGGCCGTGCAGGCGTTGGAATAGGTAATGCTGTCGCAACCGCACACGGGGTCGTAATTGAATGGACAAGGGGCCATCGCATCAACGCGGTCCTCGTCGTAGCAGTCGCCTGGGCAACCACCTGGCTCAAACGCACTCACAAAATCCACATAGGTCGCTACGCAATCATTGAAATGGCTCAGGCTGTCGCAACCGCATACTGGAGCGGGGTCCACGGTGTTGCAATCCACGCTGGGATCCGCAAGCGACGGATCGAGGCATTCGGACGTTTCGGGGCAACTGGCTTGGCAATCTTCCATGCTCGCAAAAGAATACACGCTGTAATCCACCTCATCCACTTCCCATCCACACCCGGACAAGTATGTGCAGCTGCCGTTGTACATCACAACGCCCATAGCCATGTCGCAGGCTCCAAAGTCCACGCCGCCGAGGTCCACGCAGTCCGTCGCCGTCCCGGTGCACTCGCCGTCCACCCATGAGGTGACGCCTCCGTAGTACGTTGCCCAGCAATCGTTGCTGTAGGTCTCGCCATCGCATCCGCATACGGGCGCCCACAGGGCCGGACACATCACCGTAGGGTCAATGAGCGTAGAATCCACGCAGGTCTGAGCGGAAAGTTGGGCCGTCAGTGTTGCGGTCAAAAGGAGGAGGAACAGGTGTTTCATGGGGAATCAGTTGGGGGAAGCGTGTTTTCATTTTTCAACTCCGAAGCCATGGACGCAATGGCCGAGTGGGCCTTCGCGGTTATCGCATCCACAGATGTTCCAGCCGGGAAGGACAACGGATCGCCCATGACCAGCGTGCCGCCAAACGGGACAATCAAGGTACGGCCCTTGGGCAGGTTGCGGTACAAACCGTCGAGGTAGACGGGGATGACCGGGATGTCCGGGTGACGCGAAGCCAAGTGCCCTACGCCGCGCTTAAAATCGGCCAGTACACCGGGGACTCCACGTGTGCCCTCGGGGAATAGAATGAGGCTGTGGCCTTGCCGAAGCATGGCGTCGAGCAATTCAATGGGGTCGACGTCCCGGTCCTCTTTTGATCGCGAAATAAGTACAGCGTTGACAAGATTCTTCATCGACCAGCTGCGGAATCCCGAACGGCCGAAGAAGTCCTGGGCCGCGACTGAGTGTGTCAAATGGATCCGGTGTGATGGCACGATGGTCATCAACGACATGGCATCGAGGTGACTGTTGTGGTTAGCGATATAGATGACGGGCCCATCAGGGTGGGGCATTTTGCCCCACACGTACCGCAGGCCAATGACCAACCCAACTACGGTGCGCCACAAGACCTTGTACAAGAACCAAAGCAGCCAGCGGCGTCCACTGGGAACGCGCGCATTGAACAACTCGGCATCGATGCTTCCGGCGGGCATGCCAGCAAGTTAGCCCGCCGCCGTCACTCCGAAAAAATAGATAAGGTGAAAAAATGGGGCTGCAGCCGCCGAAAACCCGTCCAACCGGTCCAGGTACCCCCCGTGCCCGGGGATGGCATTCCCGGAGTTTTTGATTCCTAAATCCCGTTTGATGCCCGAGGCAATCGCATCCCCCATGAAGCCCGCCACGGCCACGCAGAATCCCGTGAAGGCGGCCTCCCACGCCTCAAGCGGTGTCAGGAATCGGAGCGCCACCGCAATGAGGGTCACCGATAACACCCCGCCGATGAGTCCCTCCCACGTCTTGTTGGGGCTGACTTTCGGAAGCACGGCGCGTTGTCCAATCGTTTTGCCCCAACCGAACTGCAGGACATCGTTGATGCCCACGAGGAAAATCAGGTACAGGAGAAGGCCCTGCGGACCAGCGGTGAAGCCCGGGATTTCTGGCAGGTGAAACAGCAGCGCCAAGTGACTCATGCCGTAGACCCAAGCCACCAGCGAATAGGGCATCAGCCCAATCGACCGCACAATACCCTGCGTCTCCCCGCGAATCACCAGCATGAAGGGGATGACCACAAACATGAACACCGGGATGAACGCCAAAAACAGCGTCGTCATCCCCAAGTAAGCCAAGGTGTACTGGACGGGGATGACCGCGTAGCAGAGCATGACCACGTTGCGTTCGCGTTGGTCCAACTTGAGCAACGGGTACATCTCACGCAACAAGGCAAAACTCAAAAAAGCAAGCCCGATGTGCGTCACCAGCGGATGCGCCAAGGTGGTGACGATGAAGCACGCACACATGATCCACCAGGAGCGGGTGCGGACCAGCAGTTCATTGACCAATTTGCCCGGCTTCAAAAAGTTCCAGGTATTCCAGGCCACCGATGAAAAAACCAAGATGCACAGGATGATGAAAATCACCCATTGCACTTCGGCATTCATCTCCCACGCTTCGATCAGTTTGTTCATGGCTTGAGGGTTTTGTGAATGCGGCGTGCCGTGCTCCACAGGAGTCCTCCGAGCACCACATAAACGCCGTACATCGCATACGGTTCGATGGCGATTCCGGCACCCAACAACAGGCAAAAGATGCCCCACACGAGCGTGCGGTCGCTTTTGCCCATGGGGCCTTCGTAGCGTCGTTCGCCGGAGACGGATGCACCCAGCACGCCCGCGTATTCATTGACTGCAGCCAGCCACAACAAGGCGGCCACCCACCCCACGTGCACCCCTGGCACCAGCGCCAAAGGCCACATGACAAGTGCATCGCTCACCACGTCTCCCAATTCATTCAATACAGCTCCCCCCTTGGATGTCATGCTGAAATTTCGGGCCATCATCCCATCCAGCGCATTCAACGCCATCCGCACCAACAACCCACCGGCCACCGCAAAAAACCAATAGCGGTTCTCAAGGCCGAGCACGAAGGCATAGCCGAGTCCCCCGGACAGCACGATGGCCATCCAAGTCAGTGCATTCGGCGTCACATCTGCATTGCGCAGCCGCGTTTGCAGCGGCATCAGCAGCCGCTGGAACGCCGGCTTCAGGTCATACGTCGTCGGCACTTTCATTCGGGCAAGGGGTATCGGGCGTCAAAGGGCCGGTTGTGGATGCGCTCTCGGGGCAGGCCTTCGGGGAATCGGCCGTGCTCAAAGAAGTACCGATACGGCTCTCCCAACACGTCCCATCGGACGTACATCATGTTGTGGTCCAACGCGACGTGAAAGGCATCGTGAGCGGTCGGGTCAATGGCTCGCCAGTCGTACACCAGCGGCCCCATGGCCTCGGCTTCTGCCTGTAAAAAGCGCATGAGCCCCGTTGCGCGGTTCTCGATGGCGAGCCCCTTTTGCACAGAACCGGCAGCGGGAACGGGCGGCCATTCCACCTCGCTGAGCTCGCGCAACACCCCGCCCAGCATCAGGGTGCTGAGCACGGGAATGCGTTCGATGGCCGCCTTGGGCGCACGTTCTTGGGTCGGGCTCCGGTCGTATACGATGGCCGTGAGGTTGGGCATGGGGGTCGCCTCGAGCTGCGCGTGCAACAGGTAGGCGCCGGCGATGTAGCAGATGGCTTTGATTTCCGCGTATTTAGCAAGGGAATGCTCCTCCACGAAGGCGGCCAGGGCCTCCGAGCTGGCCGCGAGGGACTCACGCAGCAATACATCAGGGATGTAAACGTCCATGCCGGCGTCTTGCCAGAATTCCATTTGGGCCTTGCATCCGCTGCGCGAGCCGCCAAATCCATTCATGATGAGCAACGCCGTCTTCTCTGATTTCGGCGCGTCGGAATCCACGTGGATCCAGTGCTTGGCTTCACCTTCCTGCGGTAAGGCAATAAGGACCACAAGCAACAGCGTATACAACCTCGGCATGAGGCAAAGTACGACTTTTAAGAAAAGGCCGAATCCGTGAACACCCTATCTTGTCAGAAGATTTCAATGCCATGCATCGCGCTGTCCAATTCATAACACTGGCCGTCGGGCTATTCGTTGCTTGCTCCTCAGCTATGGCCCAGTTGGACACGGTCCACTGGGTGCCGCCACTTCATAGCCGGGACAATGGACAGATCAACGACCACTACCTCTACCTGTCAACGCCAGAAACTTCGTCCGTCACCGTTAACCTGTACGATGGAAGCGGCGCCACGTTTGGGGATTCGCCTTACACTATTCAAAACGGAAGCCCATTGGCCATTGAAATCGGCAATGGACAGACGTCAGGCAGCAAACTGATGATCAGCCAAGGTGAGTTGAACGAGACACTCACCAACCGAGGCCTCAAAGTGGAGGCAAGCGCACCCATCTTCTGCAACGCCCGGTACCGCAGCTCATGGCAGGCGGAGGCGCTGACCTCCAAAGGCACCAAAGCGCAGGGCCACACCTTCCGCTTAGGCGGCATGCCCATCACGTACCAAGGAGGGATCCGTTCCTACGTGTTTGGCATCATGGCCACGGAAGACAACGTGCAGGTGCAAATTTCCGGCTACGACAATGGGGTCGTTTTTGCAGGAACACCCACGGTCTCGGATGACTTCCTCGCATTCACCCTGAACGAAGGAGAATGCCGTGTCTATTCGGCCTATGCCAATTCCGAAGCCAACCTCGCGGGCGTACTCGGTGCCCTCATCCAATCAAGCGGCAACATCGTCATTAACGTCGGCAACTGGTGCGGCTCCGTTGGGACCACCTCTTCCAACCAGGACATCGGTGCGGACCAAATTGTACCCGTCCAATACCTCGGCACGGACCACATTCTTGTGGAAGGCGTTGGCGACCCGAGCCAGGAACGCGGGTTCGTAGTTGCGCATGAAGCCAACACCGCGGTGTACCTCAACGGATCCGCAACACCGGCAGCCACCTTGCAGCCCGGAGAATGGTACATGTCCCCGAACAGCGAATACACCGGCGCGCCACACAGCAACTGCTTCATCCAAACGTCCAAACCCGCCTACATCTACCAATTTCTCGGCGGGAGCCCGAGCCAATCCAAGGTCGGCATGAATTTCATTCCGCCCATTTCATGCGGTATGCAGAATGAGGTCGATGAAATCCCAAGTATTCAAACGATTGGAAATACGAATTACACAGGAGGCATTTTCGCCATCACCGAGGCCGGAGCCAACCTCACCGTCGACGGTGCCCCGCAAGCCGGGGCCGTCCTCGTCGATGGTTTTCCCGGGTGGGAAACCTACCGCATCCTGAACCTCACAGGCGACATCACCGTGGAGTCCACTGGACCGGTCGCAGTCGGGCTGTTTGGCACCAGTTCCGATGCGGGGTGGTCGGGCTACTATTCCGGGTTTTCACTGAATACGAATGCGGCCTTTGATGCGCCATCGTCCGTTTGCTGGGGAGATGACGCCTTCATCCAGTTTGCTGGTGATACGTTGGGGGGCGGCGTCCTTAATTGGGACTTCGGCGGCCTCGAAACCAACGACCTCGGGGACGACCTTTTTGAAATCACGACCGAAACCCCTGGTGATTACACGGTATACCTCGATGTCCAAGGCGACCTGTGCGCCGATACCACGGTCCATGTGGTCACGTTCTATCCGCCTTACTCGGGGAGCACCGTGGCCAATGCCTGCGGCGAGTACACGTGGAACGGAACGACCTTCGATGCATCCGGTGTGTACAACGATGTGCTGACGAGCGCCACGGGGTGCGACAGCCTCGTTGAGCTAACGCTGGACATCATGCCAATCCCCGACCCGATGATGGCGGATTACACCGACGACACCTTGGTGTACTGCCCGGCGCCGGGGTCGCTCCTGTTCGGCGAGCAAGCCAATCCGCTTTACCAAATCCAATGGACGTACTTCCCGTTAGGGAGCGCCGATTCGATTGCACTTTCCGATCAGACCAATGCCGTGCCCTATGTTGGACCGGGGTTGTACCAAATCGACTACTTCACCGGCCCGCCCTGCAACTTCAGCGCTACGGGCCTGATCGAGGTGGAAATCGAGGATTGCTCCATCGTCATTCCA
>CAXREW010000361.1:0-2167 GCA_964229455.1 Flavobacteriaceae bacterium
CAACTGCCATGAGATTGAACAACATGAAACGCGCGCTGCTCGTTCCAGCCCTCGCCCTCACGTGGGCGGCCCATGCCGGGCAAATCGCGGACACCACCCAGGCCGTCGTGGCATTGGATGAAGCTGCAGTCATTGGGGTGGATTTTGAAAGCCAAAGCCTGACGGATGCACCCAAGTCGTTGACGGTGCTCCAGCCGGCTGAATGGCAGTCCTCGGCTTCCATCACCGAAGCATTGGAGTTCATTCCCGGGGTCGACGTCCAAACCCGAGGAGCCTGGGGTATTCAAACTGACGTTAGCATCCGCGGGGGGTCGTTTGAGCAAGTGGCGTTGCGGGTGGACGGCATGCGCTGGAGCGCGCCGCACACCGGCCACCACCTGATGAATATTCCCATTGATCCTGAAGACCTCGGCCACGTGGAAGTCGTGAAGTCCGGCGCAGGTCCTTGGGCCGGCGTGGGGGCTTTCTCTGGCGCCATCAACATGGAGACCAATACCGGTTCGAGTGCGAACCGCGCCAGCTTCAGTGCGGAGTTGGGTAGTTTTGATTGGCAGCGCATCCGCGCGCACGTGGACTGGAACACGGGCAACGTCAGCCATGGCTTGAGCATCAGCCGTGCGAGCACTTCGGGCCATATTTCCAATGCCGATGCGACCATTCAGCGCTTGATGTACGGATGGACGTGGTCTACAGGCGCTCACCGATTCAAGGGTTTGCTGGCCGGTGAGACCAAGGCCTTCGGCGCACAAAATTTCTACACGTCCGTCTACCCGAATCAGTACGAAGAGACGGGTGCAGCAGTGGCGCAAATCACCTGGAATACGGACCGCAACCAATGGCGTTTCAGCGGTGGGGTGCACGGACGCTTTCATCAAGACCGTTTTGAGTTGTACCGTGAAGGGGCGGGATGGTACGAGTTGACGGATGATGGATTCTATGTTGCCTTGTTGCCCATCATGAGCGCACCGGATACCGCGGGACTGTACGCGCCCGGCCTGTCTTGGTACGGTGGAGCCAACGAGCACCGGTCGCTGGTGGGCGCTGCGAATGCCCTTGCTCAGTGGAAATCCGGAAATTGGACGCTTTCAGCTGCGGCAGATGCACGAACTGAAGCCATCCGTTCCAATCGATTGGGTCAACCACTGGCGGATGCACCGGAGGACAGCCCCTACACATTGGGTGAGGCGCGGCAAAACCTCGACGCGTATACCTCCGCGAAGTGGTCAACGGACCATTGGTTGGCGACGGCAACGGCCGGCTTGAATGCCAACTCGCGCTTTGGCAATTCCTTCCTCCCGGCAGCGCAGGTGGTGCGCAAGTTGGGATCGCACGCGCGGCTTTTTGCTTCAGCTGGAAGATCGGTCCGCCATCCTTCCTTCACAGATTTGTACTACAACATCGGTGGAGCCATTGGCAGTGACTCGTTGCAATCCGAATATGCCAATCATGCCGAGGCGGGGTTCCGCATGGTGATGCGGCCTTCCGAGGCGTCCAATTTGATGGTTGAGGCCACGCGTTTTTACCGGCAAGGCATGAACCTGATCGACTGGGTTCGCTACGACGGAAGCGCGGTGTTTGAAGCAGCGAATTTGAGTGAAATTCAGTTCCAAGGCGGCGACCTCACGGTGCAGTATACGGCTGCTCAAGCCGATGTGCCCCGGATCACTATGGCCCGGGTGTCGGCAACGTGGATGGATGCCAACCGCGCTTCGGCAGGCTTCACGTCCAATTACGTGTTGGACTTTGTCCGAACGAAATACGATGCCGTGGTACGCCTCGAAGGGGACAGTCCGTTGGCGTTCACCGTTCGGGGCAGCATGCAAGAGCGCAACGGGGTGGCCATGCAATGGGAAGATGCAAAATTGCTTCAATTGTGGGGCGCGGAGGTGTCGTTCAACGGCAACGATGGCGCTCGCTTGGCCTGGAGCGGCAGCGTCCGTTTGGACAACGTCTTCGATGTGCAATACGCCGACCGCGGCAGCGTCCTTCAACCTGGGCGCATGGTGCGCTTTGGCCTTACCTTTGAGTGGACAGAATAAGAACACCATGGAAAAAATGCGCAGCCTCATCACGGCCTTTCCCGAGCAACTGAAACAGGCTTGGGAAATCGCCCAAAGCACCCCCATTGACCTCGAAGGCTGGACGCCCTCCAACGTCTTGATTTTGG
>CAXREW010000362.1:0-3880 GCA_964229455.1 Flavobacteriaceae bacterium
AACGACCTTACCCACCATTTTGCTTTGCGAAGACGACCCCAACCTGGGCCGTCTGTTGTCCGACTATTTGAAAGCGAAAGGCTTTGAAACGACCTGGGCCAAGGACGGCGTGGAAGGCCTGAAAGAATTCCACCGCGGGGCGTTTGATTTTGTCATCCTGGATGTCATGATGCCGCGCAAAGACGGCTTCCAGGTCGCCGAGGAAATCCGGCAGGAAAGCCGTCACTTGCCCATCTTATTCTTAACGGCGCGCTCGACCAACGAAGACACGTTGGAAGGATTCAAGGTGGGTGCCGACGACTACATGACCAAGCCCTTCAGCATGGAGGAATTGCTCGTGCGCATCCAGGCCATCTTGCGCCGAACCGCCGCCCTGCCCGACGAAGATGAGTTGGTGGGAGAAATTCAAATCGGTTCGTTTGGATTTGACTACAACACCCAAATGCTGCGCCACGACGGAGAAGAACAGCGCCTGACCACGAAAGAGAATGAACTCCTGTTCCTGTTGTGCAAGCACCGCAACAGCCTGCTCGAACGCACCTACGCATTGAAGTCTATTTGGGGCGACCCGAATTACTTCAACGGCCGTTCAATGGACGTGTACATCGCCAAGTTGCGGCGCCACTTGAAGCCCGATGAATCCATTCAAATCCTGAATGTTCACGGCAAGGGGTTCAAGATGATCGCCCCGGATTAACAAAACGTGGCACGGTGTTGGCGTTGGAAGGGTACACCCCCTCGCCATGAAAAAACACCCCGCTCCCCGACGACGCATTGAACTCGGTTTCATCGCGGTCCTAGCCCTCGTCCTGGCCGCTTTTGAATGGACCGCGTACGAATACGACACCGTGCAGCATTCAGCGTACGCCGGCGGACTGGGGCTGGAAGCTGAAGTGATTCCGCCCAACGCGCCGAGCAAGCCCGCTCCGCCCGTTAGAAACCTGCTGGTCACCCCGGAAATCCACCCCGACCCGCCTGTTGGACCTGAGCCCTCACCCGAACCCGACCCTGGGATTGACCCGCTGGCTGGAAAAATCCAAGGCTTCGACTTCGGGGATTTCGGAGACGGCGACGACGGCGATTGGGAGGTGGAAACCGTCTTAGTGGCTGAGCACATGCCTCATTTCTCCGAATGCTCCAACGTGTTGGACCGGGACGACGAACGGAGCTGCACCGAGGGGCAAATGATTCGCATGATCCAAGCATGTGCGAAATTCCCCCCAATCCTTCGTGAAGCGGGCATCGGAGGCGTGGTTTACCTTCAATTCAACATCAACGAATACGGCGACATTCAGGATGAAACCGTCCTCAAATCCGCCCATCCAAAACTGGATAAGGCCGCCCTGGCAGCGCTTCGCTGCATCCCACGAATGGAACCCGGCACACAACAAGGAAGGCCCGTTCGGGTGACCTACACGATTCCCGTGCGGTTCACCATCCGTTGACCCCGACCAACCAACCGCAAATTCCGTTGGGTTTAAGCGTTTGAAACACTACCTTTGCACGCCCATTAACGCATTGCATTCGTGTCTTCTATGCTCAAAATTCTCGCTGGCTCTGCCTCCCAATCCTTTGGTCAAAAAGTGGCTGAATCGTTTGGCGGGGACTTGGTCCCTGTCAAAACCACGCGCTTCAGCGATGGTGAATTCACCGTGAGCATCGAAGAAACCATCCGGGGAAAAGAGGTTGCTATCGTGCAGTCCACCTTCCCACCTACGGACAATTTGATGGAGCTTTTGTTGCTCGTGGATGCGGCGAAGCGGGCGAGTGCAAAGCGCATCATCGCGGTCATCCCGTACTTCGGTTTTGCCCGTCAGGACCGCAAGGACAAGCCCCGTGTGGCCATCGGAGCGAAGTTGGTTGCCAATTTACTCATGGCGGCAGGCATCGACCGGTTGATCACCATGGACCTGCACGCAGACCAGATTCAAGGATTTTTCGAAATCCCGGTAGACCACCTGTATGCAAGCACCTTGTTCCTTCCTTACCTCGAAAGCTTGGACCGCGAAAACCTTTGCATCGCGACGCCAGATACAGGGGGAACAAAGCGTGCAAACTCCTACGCCAAGCACCTCGGAGTGGACATGGCGATTTGCTACAAGCAGCGCAAGGTGGCCAACAAAATTGAGCACATGACCGTAATCGGTGACGTCAGCGGCAAAGACGTGGTCATCGTAGATGATATGTGTGACACCGCTGGCACGTTGACCAAAGCGGCCGCGCTCATGATGGAGCACGGTGCCAAATCGGTACGCGCCTTGTGCACGCACGCCGTGTTGAGTGGCCCGGCCTACGAGCGCGTCGCGGATTCTGTCCTCACGGAGTTTGTTGTGACAGACAGCATCCCGTTGAACAAAGAGAAAAACACAGATAAGATCAAGGTCCTTCCGGTCCATGACATGTTTGCTGAGACTTTAACCTGTCTGGTGGAAAACCGTTCCATCAGCGATACTTTACTAATTCATTAACCATGAAAACTGCATCATTGAGCGGCTCCTTGCGTGGGAGCGTAGGAAAGAAAGATGCCAACCAACTCCGCAAGGACAACCGGGTTCCCGGCGTTCTGTACGGAGGAGGTGAGCAGAAGCACTTTTCTGTAAAAGAGCTGGACATCTCCAAGCTCGTTGTTAACCCAGACGTCTTCCGCATCTCCTTGGAGGTAGATGGTGAGACCTTCGACTGCGTCATCCAGGAGGTTCAGTTCCACCCGGTGACCGACCGCATTGTCCACTTGGACTTGCTCCAAATCATTCCCGGCAAACCCGTGCGCGTGGAATTGCCTTTGCGCACCACCGGAACGGCGGCAGGTGTTATTGGAGGTGGCCGTTTGCAAATGTTGTTCCGTCGCGTGCCTGTTCGTGGCTTGGCGGATGATTTGCCCGAAAACATCACCATCGATGTTACAGCACTTGAGATTGGAGACAACAAGCGCGTTCGCGACGTTGAAGTTCCCAACTGCACGGTGCTGTTGAACGATTCAACCCTGCTCGCTGCTGTCAAGCGTACACGTGCGGCCATGTCTGCTGAAAGCGCTGAAGAAGGCGACGACAGTGGAGATGCAGCTGAAGCACCAGCTGAAGGCGGCGAAGGCGGCGACGCTCCAGCAGCTGAATAATTGCGTTTCGCTAGCCGAAACACAACCCAAAATGGATGAAGTTCCTCATCGTTGGCCTGGGCAATCCAGGAAGTGAATATGAGGGCACCCGACACAACATCGGGTTCAAGGTGGTGGACACCATCGCTCGAAACGGAGAGTCCTCGTTTGAGGTCGCCCGGCACGGCGAGGTGTCCACCGTCCGTTTTAAGGGCAGGACCCTCATCCTGCTCAAGCCCTCCACGTTTATGAACCTCAGCGGCAAAGCCGTCCGGTACTGGATGGACGCCGAAAAAATTCCACTGGAACGCGTCCTCATCATCACCGATGACCTAGCTCTCCCGTTTGGCACGTTGCGCATGCGAGCCAAAGGCAGCGGAGGGGGCCACAATGGCCTTGGCAACATCGAAACCGTCCTCAGCACGTCCAAGTACCCGCGCTTGCGGTTTGGCATTGGTGCCGACTTCCACAAAGGGCAGCAGGTCGATTATGTGCTGGGCAAATGGACTGCCGAAGAAAGCGAGGCGCTCGCCGAGCGACTCGAGCGCTGCGAAAAAGCGGTTCAGTCGTTCGCTTCGATTGGACTCGAGCGCACGATGAACCACTTCAACAACACCTGATCACTCGTACAAGTGGTTGTTGCTGATGTAGTTCAGCACCTTGTCGTGCAGCAAATACCGAATATCCTTGGTGTCATTGATTGCATCCCGCAAGTACGTGGATGAGATGCTGATCATCGGGGCGTCACACCACTGAATATTTGGGTGTGAGCGAGGTACCACGTCT
>CAXREW010000363.1:0-2326 GCA_964229455.1 Flavobacteriaceae bacterium
TAGAGCCCTGCCGCTTGGCGTACTTGACAAAGGTGCGGTAAGCGCTGACTTTCCGGTGAATGGTTCGAGGAGCTTTTTGCATGCGCATCATCTCCACCACGTAAGAACGCAGCCATTCAGATTTGACTTCTCGCAAGTCGGAACACCCGAATTGCTCGTCCATGAACTTCACCAATTGCCCCAGGTCGGACCTGTAACAGCGGAGCGTGTGTACACTTCCTCTCTTCTCCTTGAGCAGATAGTCAAGGAAATCTTCAACGTGTGGCGGAATTTGGTTCAAAACAAAAAAGACGAAATGTCTGCTGACAATTTCGTCTTTTTGAGATGAAAAACAAAGGATTCCTCAGTCGTTTTTCAAATTTAATCCGTTTTTATATACGGCCTTCTTTCGCTGCTCTCGGTTCAAAACGCTCGGCTTCACGAATTCGCGGCGCGTCCGGAGCTCTCGCATGCGCTTCGTGCGGTCAAACTTCTTCTTGAATCGCTTCAGTGCGCGTTCAATGTTGTCTCCTTCTTTTACAGGGATCGAAAGCATAGTGTCAAAATTGGACGGCAAATTTACACGATAAGTTTCAAAGTACAAAACTCCTGAAGCGCAATCACTCATTGATGATTTCACGGGAGATCACCAACTTCTGGATTTCACTAGTCCCCTCCCCGATAGTGCACAGCTTGCTGTCCCGGTAGAACTTCTCTGCGGGGAAATCCTTGGTGTATCCGTACCCGCCCAATACCTGAACGCCTTCTGTGGCAACGCGGACACACATTTCTGAGGCTTGATATTTAGCCATGGCCGATTCTTTGGTCACGGGCTTTCCAGCTTCTTTGAGGTAACATGCTTGCAGGGTCAACAAGTCGGCTGCCTCAATGGATGTGTGCATGTCAGCGAGCTTGAATGCAATGGCCTGAAATTGACTGATGGCCTTCCCGAATTGTTCGCGCTCCTTGGAATACGCCTTGGCCGTTTCGTAGGCGCCTTTGGCGATGCCCAATGCCAAAGAGGCAATGGAGATACGGCCTCCATCCAAGATCTTCATCGCTTGGATGAATCCATCGCCGACCTCACCGAGCACTTGATCATCCGGCACGAAGCACCCGTCGAAAATCATTTCTGCTGTTTCCGACGAACGCATGCCCAGCTTGTTCTCCTTTTTACCTCCCGAAAATCCCTCCTGGCCGCGGGTTACGATAAATGCCGTGATGCCTCGGCTGTCCAACAGTTCGCCCGTTCGAGCAAGTACTACGGCCACGTCGCCTGAGATCCCGTGTGTAATCCAGTTTTTCGTCCCATTCAATACCCAACCGCCGCGTGCTTCATCGCGAGCAGCTGTGCATCGCATGCGCATGGCATCACTTCCGGTGTTGGCTTCGGTGAGCCCCCACGCACCGATGGCTTGGCCACTGGCTAGGTCCGGTAAGTACTTCTGACGTTGCTCTTCCGAGCCAAACATGAGAATGTGGTTGGTGCACAGGCTGTTGTGAGCTGCCATGGACAGGCCAATTGACCCACACACCTTGGCCACTTCCTCGATGGCAATTTTGTATTCAAAGTACCCCATGCCGGCTCCGCCATAAGTCGCTGGCACAAGCATACCCATCAACCCCAGCTCACCCATCTTGCTGAACAAGGCGCGTGGAAACACCTGGTCCTCATCCCATTCCATGCGGTGGGGTAAAATCTCTTTTTCTGCAAAATCGCGCACCGTTGCCCGGATTGCCCGCTGGTCCTCTGTCTCTTCAAAATTCATACTACACCGATAGAAGGGAGTGGAGACGTGCCGCGGGGCGCTTCGCCTGCAGGCGCTCCCTCCCATTTAAACTGTTCAAACTCATCAAAAACGAAAAACCCCACAGGACCGCTCCGCTGCGTTCTACGAGCGATGCAGCAGCATCTGCTGTTCCACCGGTAGCCAATACATCGTCGTGGATCAATACCCTGTCTTCAGGACGGAAGGCGCCCACTTGGCATTCCAACACGGCTTCACCGTATTCGAGGGCATAGGACTGGCCTACCGTGGGGCCGGGTAATTTCCCCTCCTTTCTAAAGGCGATAAATGGCAAACCCAGTCGATCAGCGAGGGACATTCCCAACAGGAACCCCCTGCTCTCGATGCCTGCAATGGCTGTTGGCATGGTACCTGAGGCAAGAATCCACTCCGAGACGGCTTTCACCGCCTCCGCCCGCAAGACAGGATTGGCCCATACCGGGCTCAGGTCTTTGAAGACAATTCCTTCCGTCGGAAAGTCTGGAACGTCTTCGATGGCCGTGTTCAAGGCCTTTTCCAATGAGCGATATGGATTAATCGCGGGATTCACAAAGCCTAAG
>CAXREW010000364.1:0-4765 GCA_964229455.1 Flavobacteriaceae bacterium
GGTCCAGGGGGTCAGTGACGCGTAGCGCCACGAGGTCGTGCTTTCGGCCCGCCTGACGCAGCGTCTGGTCAAAACCTTCGTCCCGGAAATCGGAAATGAGGAAGGCGATGGTCCGCTTTTTCATGGCGGACAGGAAGTGCTCCAGTGCCGAATTGATGTTGGTGCCTTTGCCCTCCGGTTCCACTTCGATGATTTCCCGGATGATGCGCAAGATGTGGGAGCGGCCTTTTTTGGGCGGGATGAAGCGTTCGATGCGGTCGCTGAACAGCACGGCGCCCACCTTGTCGTTGTTCCCCATGGCGCTGAAGGCCAACACAGCACTGAGCTCTGTGATGAGGTCGCGCTTGGTCTGCTTGCGCGTTCCTGTTGCATTGGATCCGCTCACATCGAGGAGCAGGAAGACCGTGAGTTCGCGTTCTTCCTCAAACACCTTTACGTAAGGGTGTCCCATGCGCGCAGTGACGTTCCAGTCGATGGTTCGAATTTCATCGCCGTGCTGGTACTCGCGGTTTTCGGAGAATGCCATGCCACGTCCCTTGAACGCGCTGTGGTATTCCCCCGAGAAAATCCGGTCGCTCAATCCGCGGGTTTTCAGTTCAACCCGTCGTACCCGTTGAATCAATTCGGTCGTGTCCATGCATCAAGGCACCTGCACGTTGTCCATGATCTCAGTGACGATCTGTTCGGTGCTGATGTTCTCAGCCTCTGCCTCAAAGGTCAAGCCGATGCGGTGGCGCAGCACGTCCAACGCGACGGCACGCACGTCTTCTGGTGTTACGTAACCTCGGTGGTTGAGGAATGCATGTGCCTTGGAGGCAACGCCCAAACCGATGCTCGCACGTGGCGACGCGCCGAAATTGATCAGTTGGGTGAGGTGCCCCATCCCATACTGCCCGGGTTCGCGTGTGGCGAAAACAAGGTCCACGATGTAGCGCTCGATTTTTTCGTCGAGGTAAATTTCCTTGACTAGTTTACGCGCTTCAATGATGTCTTCTGGCTTCACCACTTGCGTGGGCTTGGGCAAGCCGCCCGGCGTCAGATTCGCCCGGACAATTTGCTGCTCTTCCGATTTGCTTGGGTAACCGATGACCACCTTGAGCAGGAATCGGTCCACTTGGGCTTCTGGCAATGGGTAGGTGCCTTCTTGCTCCACTGGGTTCTGCGTAGCGAGGACCAAAAAGGGTTCGGGCAAAGGGTATGATTCCGGGCCGATGGTCACCTGGCGTTCCTGCATTGCTTCGAGCAGGGCGCTTTGTACCTTGGCCGGGGCCCGGTTGATCTCGTCGGCCAACACGAAGTTGGCGAACACCGGACCTTTTTTCACCGAGAAGGCCTCGGATTTCTGGTTGTAAATCATGGTGCCAACGAGATCGGCAGGTAGCAAGTCCGGGGTGAACTGGATGCGGCTGAAGTCGGCGGCAATGGATTCCGAAAGGCTTTTAATGGCCAGGGTTTTGGCCAACCCAGGGACGCCTTCGAGCAGCACGTGTCCGTTGCCCAGGAGGCCGATGAGCAAGCGGTCGACCATGCCGGCTTGACCGACGATGACCTTGCCCAATTCCATGCGCAAGAGATCGACAAATTGACTCGCTTTGCCTATGCGTTCGTTCAACGCGCGAATGTCAGGTGCTGCAGATGAATTGGTCGCCGGTTCGGGCGTTTCCACCGGAGCGATGTCCGGGATGATTTCAGGTGTGGATTCTTGGTCCATAAGATTCAGTCCGTTGTGTTTGACGAGGACGTCTTGCGAATATACCTTTCGGTTGAGCCTCCGGTTGGGTGCACTTCATAAAATCATGTTAAAGAGCCAATGAACACGAAAAAACACAACTTCGCCACGATCATCGATTGCGTGCGGGAATTCCACAACGCGTTTGGAATTGCCAATGGAGAATCCCCTCAGGGTCAATTGGATGAAGGCACCGTGCGCTTGCGCCACCGCTTGATGGCGGAAGAGACGGAAGAATACCTCGAAGCAGCGCTGGCGGGCGATGCGGTTGAAGTCGCGGATGCACTCGGCGACCAATTATACATCCTCTGTGGTACCATATTGAGCCATGGGATGCAGCACGTCATTGAGGAAGTGTTCATGGAAATTCAGTCCTCAAACATGAGCAAATTGGGAGCCGATGGCCAACCGATATACCGCGAAGACGGCAAAGTCATGAAGGGCCCTAATTATTTCCGGCCCAACATCGCGGCCATCCTCGAAGCCGTAGAAGCCTGATGCTCGATCGCTTCTTTTACCGCTCGCTCGAAGCGGCGAAACAGGGCCGGGTGTTCTGGCTCAACGCGGTGTTCAAAAGAATCCTGCCATTCAATGCCCCCCACGGCATTCGCGTGCTCGCGTTCAGCGATGAAGAAGTTCGGGTGGCGCTGCCCGACCGGCGTTCCAACCGCAACCACCTCAATGGAACCCATGCGTGTGCCATTGCGACGGCCTGTGAGTTCTGCTCGGGGTTGGCGGTGCTGGCCCAATTCGACATGAAGGACTATCGCCTGATCATGAACCGGTTGGAAGTGGATTACCTGCGCCGGCCGGTCAAAGGTGGATGTGTGGCCAAGGCCGACATTTCGCCCAATCTTCGGGAAGAAGTGCAGCAGCTGATTTCTTCCTCTTCCGATGGTGCCGCCCGTTTCGTGATGCCTTCCGTCATGCTCGATGCTTCCGGTGAAACGGTTGCACGTGCCACGGTTCACTGGCACGTGAAGGCGTGGAATGATGTGAAATACAAGCCCACGGTTTGAGGTTGGAAACTCCTTCAGGGCCTGACTTTCTGAGCCTTTCCGGTCGTATCTTTACGGACGAAATTTACAGGAGGCAGACATGATCAACATCACCCTACCGGATGGAACGGTAAAGCAAGTGGAAAATGGCACGACCGCGTTGGACGTGGCCATGGGCATCAGCGAAGGCCTTGCACGGAACGTTTTGGCCGCGGAGGTCAACGGCGAAGTGTGGGATCCGCAGCGAAGCATCAACGAGGACGCCACGCTCAACTTGCTGACCTGGCGCGACGACGAAGGCAAGCGGACGATGTGGCACAGTTCTGCCCACTTGATGGCAGAAGCCCTCGAGGCGCTGTATTCCGGTGTGAAGTTCTGGGTAGGGCCGCCCATCGAAAACGGTTTTTACTACGATGTGGACTTCGGTGACCACACCATCACGGACAAAGATTTTCCGGCCATCGAGTCCAAAATGATGGAATTGGCCAAGCAAAAGAATCCCTACATCCGCCGCGAAATGAGCAAGGCTGAAGCTTTGGCTTACTTCCAAGAAAAGGGGGATGAGTACAAATTGGATTTGCTGGAAGGCCTCGAAGACGGGACCATCACATTTTACGACCAAGGAAACTTCACGGATCTATGCCGTGGGCCACACATGCCCCACACGGGCTTTGTCAAGGCGTGCAAAGTCATGTCCATTGCGGGTGCCTACTGGAAAGGCGACGAATCCCAGAAGCAATTGACCCGCGTGTACGGCATCACGTTTCCCAAAAAGCAAGAGCTGAAGGACTACCTCGAATTGCTCGAGCAGGCCAAGGCCCGGGACCACCGAAAGTTGGGCAAGGAGATGGACTTGTTCCACTTCTCTGAAAAGGTGGGCCAGGGTTTGCCGCTGTGGTTGCCGAAAGGCGCCGATCTGCGGATGCGGCTCGAATCATTTTTGAAGGAGGCCCAGCGCAAGGCCGGGTACGAAGGCGTCATCACACCGCACATTGGCAACAAGGAGTTGTACATCACCAGCGGCCATTACGCCAAGTACGGGGAGGACAGTTTCCAGCCCATCAACACCCCGGCGGAAGGCGAGGAGTATCTGCTGAAGCCGATGAACTGCCCGCACCACTGCGAGATTTTCAAGTCGCGTCCCCGCAGCTACCGCGACCTCCCCGTTCGGTTTGCGGAGTTCGGCACAGTGTACCGGTACGAGCAATCCGGCGAATTGCACGGTTTGACCCGCGTTCGGGGCTTTACCCAGGACGATGCGCACATTTTCTGCACCGTTGACCAAGTGAAAGAGGAGGTGGGCAAGGTCATCGACCTCGTGTTGTACATCTTCCGCACGCTGCAGTTCGAAGATTTCATCGCCCAAGTCAGTTTGCGCGACCCGGACAATCCGAGCAAGTACATCGGAGAAGATGCCAATTGGGACAAGGCCGAAAAGGCCATCCAAGAAGTGGCCGATGAGAAGGGGCTAACGACGGTGGTCGAACTCGGGGAAGCCGCATTCTACGGGCCGAAACTCGACTTCATGGTGCGCGATGCCATCGGCCGAAAGTGGCAGCTCGGTACGGTGCAGATTGACTACAATTTACCCGAGCGATTTGAGCTCGAATACGTTGGTGCGGACAACGCCAAACACCGCCCGGTTATGATCCACCGAGCGCCGTTTGGATCCATGGAACGGTTCGTGGCCATCCTCATCGAACACTGCGCCGGAAAGTTCCCGTTGTGGTTGACCCCGGAACAGGTCAAAATCTTGCCGATTTCCGACCGATTTAATGAATATGCTGAAAGGGTTTCAAAAGTCCTTGAAAATCACGATATTCGCGCCCTCGTTGACGACCGGTCGGAGAAGGTGGGAAAAAAGATTCGGGATGCCGAATTGGAGAAGGTTCCCTACATGCTCATTCTGGGAGAAAACGAGGCCAATGAAGGAACCGTATCCGTGCGCAGGCAGGGAGAAGGGGACTTGGGAGGCATGAGCGTCGAAGCGTTCGCCGAGCACATCCGCTCGGAGATTGCGGAGATGTTGAAATGACAG